>JAIVGV010000059.1 GCA_020201365.1 Acidobacteriota bacterium | reverse complement strand
GGTCACGGCGGCGCGCGGCGCGGTCGAACTCGTCCCCGTCCTCCACCGCTTCGCCACCTACCTCGACGCGCTCTTCAACCAGATCAACATGCGCGCCGTCCTCGCCGATCACCCCTTTGACTTCACGCTCATCCCCGACTGAAATAGGGACAGAGGGACAGGCTAGAACCGCGCTTCACTTGCCGGACTGCGCCTCGGGCGCGAACTGTAGCGCAACGTCCCCGATCAAACCCGACGGCGAGATCGTCGTGCGCTCGAAGCCGTCAGCCTTGAGCCGCGTGACGGTCAGCGAGTAGGGGAGCGACGCGACGGCGCGCGCGAGCGACGAGGCGTCCGGCGCGTTCGCGCCGCGCGAGGCGCGAGGCGCGAGGAGCGTGACGAAACGCAGCGCCTTCTCGCGCTCGTCCGTGAGTGTTGTGACAGGAGGCGCGTCGTCCTGTAAAGCTGAGGCGAGCGGCTTCTTGAACGCGTCAGAGTCGGCGAGCGTCCGCCCGCTGAAGTGCGCTTCGAGGCAGCGGCGCACGCCGTCCTCGCTCCCGAGGATGACGTGGCCGCCGAAGACGCTCGCCGCGCCGAGTTCAGGATCGGGCGAAACGAGCATCTCGGCGTCGCCGACGCGCTCGACTTTTACCTTCGCGCCCAAACGCTTCTTGATCAGTTCGCGCAGCTTCGCCTCGTCGCGCGCCGCGGCGACGAGGATCAGGTCATCGCCCTCTTCGCCTAAGCGGGCGGTCGCGATCTCCGAGCCGAGCGCGGGAAGGAAGTCGCGCGGCGATTCGATGCCGAAGGGCTTGAGCGACTTGTCGAGGAACGCCGAGGCGAACGGCGCGAAGGTCGGATCGAGCTGCGACGAGACGACGGCGTTGACGCCGCGCCAGGTCTCGATGGGCTCAGCGAAACTGTAGCGCGTTACTTGGTGCGCGTCAGAGGGGATGAAGTCCGCCGTCTTGAACGCGCGCTCAGGCGACGCTTCGAGCGCGACGGAGAGGCGCGCCACGAGTTGGCTCGGCAGCGCGAAGTAGTAGTCGTCCTCGAACGAACCGTGCACGACCTTCGTGCTCCACGCCGCGCCGCCGAGCACGCGCCCGGCGAGCTGCGGCAGGACGGTGGCGAGCGCGCTCTGCTCGCGCGCGTCAGCCTGCGAGCTTCCGGCGACGACGAGCGCGGCGATCTGCGTGACCTTCGGCGCACTCGCCTGCGGGACGTAGCCGAACACGAGCGCGTCCGCGTCGTCGCCGCCGACGCGACGGCGCATCCCCGCGAGTTCCGGATCAGACGCGAGTGAGGCGCGCTCGCCCCGCCACGCGGAGAGACAAGTCTGCACCGCCGCCTCGTCGTTGCCGATGAACGCCGCGCTCCCCGAGACAGCCGCGGTGATCTTCTTGCCGCCCGAAGGCGCAGTCCAGACGGCGTAGTGTGTCCCTGCGTGATCGCTCTGCTCGAACTTCGGGGAGCCGTAGGCTCGTCGCGTGAAGTCGCCGACGACGCGCTCGATTGCCTGTCGCGCGCGGCTCCCGCCCGTGTGGGTCTCGACGACGACGACGAGGCGCGGGCTGACGTTGAGCGCGAGCGACTGCTGCTCCTCCTTCGCGTCCACGCCGAGGACCGCGACCGCCACCTGCGCGCGCGCGAAGACGACCGACTCCGCCGAGCCGATCCCGGTCCAGCGCGCGAAGCTCGTCAGCCAGCCGACGCGCGTGAAATCCTGTCGCACGCCCGCTGCGGGGGCGAGGGTACGCCACGCGTCGGTCGAGCCGATTGCGCTCAGGACTTCCGGCAGGCTGTCGGCTTCGAGGTAGATGAGCGAGTCCTGCGGCACGTAGGCATCCATCTCGACCTGCTGCGGGCGGTTCCACCAGAGCCACCCCGCCGCGAACAGCGCGAGACCGCAGACGACGAGTAAGAGCGTGCGCCAGCTTCTCTTCACGACGGCATCGTATCTTCGGCTCAGTCAACGAGCAAGCCCTTCGCGGTAGATGGGGACGGCGTGAAGTTCATGTCGCCGGGCGGCATTTTATGAGGCCGTCGCCAAATTGAGCAGGGAGTTTCACTCTTTCCGCTAGAGCGTAAGTGACTCTGGAAGCGGTGGGCGCACTTTCCAGAAAAAGCAATTCGCCGCGCGCATCGCCCTTCAAATTCATCAAAAACTATGAGTTAAACAATCGAAATATATGTTGACAGTGAAAAACTCGGTGAGCTATATTCTCAAAGGGGCAGGGCTCTAGCTCCTGTTCACCGTCTAAGCAGCTTGCTTCTTTGACACCGGACGAAAGGGCACACCCCGCGTGAGCGGGGGTCGCAAAGCCGACGGGAGTCGCGCTTCAAAGTTCTGAAGCGCCGACTCGGCTGGGTTGCCGAAAGCGGTTCGACGAATCGAGTCGCGCCTCGCAAGCGCCCCGCCACTCCTGGAGCCTTCCGCCGCGTCGCCCTCTCCGAAGTCTCGACTTCAATAGTCTCTCCCGCCCGCGAATGCACAACGCAACGCCCGCCGCACCTAACGCCATGCACACGCACACCGGCAACGCCGCACACGCCGGCGCAGCGCAGCCCGCCGGGCACCGCCAAGCCCACCGCGACAGAGTCCGTCGTATCCGCGCGCGCCTGCGCCGCAGCCAGCAGCAACGCCACCCGCAGAAAGTTTCAAGGGACAAATAGCTCATGTTCAAACGCAACGCGAAGAACAAGAACCTCGTCGGGCTCGACATCGGATCGAGCTCGGTCAAAGCCGTCGAGCTGCAGGGCAAGCCCGGCAGCCTCGTGCTCGCGAGCCTCGCGCACGAACCGCTCCCGCCCGACTCGGTCGTTGACGGTCAGATCATGGAGCTGAACTCCGTGTCGCAGACCATCGCGACCGTGTTCGACTCGAACCAGATCAAGACCGCGCGCGTCGCCGCGGGAGTCTCTGGCAGCTCCGTCATCGTCAAGAACATCATCGTGCCGCCGATGACCGAGGCTGAGTTGGAAGAGTCGATTGACTGGCACGCCGAGGAGCACATCCCTTTCGACATCGCCGACGTGAGCCTCGACTACCAGGTGGTCGGCTCGACGCCCGACTCGCTGCACGTGCTGATGGCTGCCTGCAAGCGCGACTTCGTCGCCAACGTCAAGCAGGCGATCCAGCTCGCGGGCAAGCACCCGGCGATCATTGACGTGGACGCCTTCGCCCTGCAGAACTGCTACGAGGTCAACTACGAGCCGCAGGCGAACCAGACCGTCGCTCTGCTGAACGTCGGCGCCTCGACGATGAACATCAACATCGTGCAGGGGGCGCGCAGCGTGTTTACGCGCGACGTCTCGGTCGGCGGCAACCAGTACACGGCGCTGCTGCAAAAAGAACTCGGACTCACCTTCGACCAGGCCGAGGCGATCAAGCGCGGCGGCGCTCTCCCCGCCGACTCCGAGCAGCGCGATCTCTCGCAGGTGCTGGAGACCATCTCCGACATCCTCGCGCTCGAAATCCAGAAGACCTTCGACTTCTACCGCGCCACGTCCGAAGACGGCGAAGGCGCCGTGCAGAAGATTCTCATTTCGGGCGGCGGCTCGAAGCTCCCCGGTCTCGCGGACTTTCTGACGAGCCGCTTCGAGATGCCGGTCGAGCACTTCGACCCGTTCCGCAACATCAAGATCGACGCGCACCGCTTCGATCCCGAGTACCTGAAGGAAGTCGTCCCGGAGATGGCGGTGGCGGTCGGGCTCGCTTTGAGAGGAGTGGAGGCTTAGATGATCAAGGTCAACCTTTTGGAGTCGGTCACCGACCGCACGGGCGGGGTCGCCGCCGTCGAGGCGCGCGTCGCCAACCCGCGCGGTCAGGGTCGCCTGATCTTAGTCGTCGTTCTCGCGCTGCTCGTCGCGGGCTCGGCGTTCGACTTCGTGAGCGCGCGCTCGGCGCGGGCCGCGGCGCAGGCCGATCTCGCGCGCGAGCAGGAGACCGCCGCGAAGATGCTCGCGATCAAGAACGAGATGAAGGAGCTGGAGAAGCGCACGCAGGAGATCACGACGCGCATCGACGCGATCAAGAAGCTGCGCGAGTCGCAGCAGGGTCCCGTCGCCGTGCTCTCCTCGATCAACGAGCGCCTGCCGCAGGTCGCCGACTTCCGGCTCGAAAGCATCGAGCAGAAGGGGGGCGAGCTGACCGTCAAGGGCGACTCGCCCGACGAGGCTGCCGTCACGCAGTTCGGTCGCAGCATGGAGTTTTCTTCGGGTCTCTTCTCGAACGTCTCCATCGAGACCGAGCGCAAGGACATGGACGTTCCCGCGGGCGCGAAGGACACCAAGGACGCGCCGAAGCCGACGACCGTGACCTTCACGCTCAAGTGCAAGTACACGCCGCCGAACGCGACGCAGAGCCAGCCGCAGCAGCAGAAGGGCGCGAACGCGCCCGCCAACCAGATCGCGCAGAAGTAGTTTGACGGATCGGCGCGTCGCATCACGCGCGCCGGGGAGGGGATCGGTAAAGATCATGTCCAGACTCGAAGCCCTGCAGCAGAAACCTTGGTACGTGCAGTTCGCGCTCTTCGCGCTCGTGGCGGGTTTGCTCTACGCGCCGTTCTGGTGGTTCGTGACGAGCCCCGTCCGCGAGGAGACGAAGACGACGCAGGCGCAGGTTGATCAGTTGCGCGGCGAGAACGCGCGCGCGCAAGCCGCCGCGCAGCGGCTCAACGACGTCAAAGCCGCGCTCGCGCGCGCGCAGTCCGACTACGACGATCTCAAGGCGCTGCTGCCCGAGCAGCGCGAGCTGACGAACGTCCTGCAAGGGATTCAGGATCGCGCGCGCGGTCGGCTCGTCGTCACCCGCTTCACGCCGAAGGACGACTTCCAGCAGGACTACTTCTCGGGCAAGCCCGTCGAGGTTCAGGTGTCGAGCAGCTACAACAAGCTCGGCGCGTTCTTCGCGCAGATGGCGTCCTACCAGCGCATCGTCTCCATCAGCGACTTCAAGCTCTCGCGCATGAAGGATCAGAACGTGACCGGCGACCGCACGCTCGACGCGCAGTTCACGCTCACCGCCTACTACGTCTCGAACGAGAGACTGAACGCGGCGAAGCCCGCGGCGAAGCCCGCCGCGCCCGCTCCCGCCGCCGCGCCCGCCGGGGACGCGCCGCCCGCCGCCAAGTAGTCGAGCCGCGGACGCGGGAGCGCGTTTCGTAAGTTTGCTTCAGCCTAGAACGCTCGGGGAAGAATCATGAGACACGAAAAGACGACGAACCTTACACGGCTTGCGGCGCGCGCCGCGCTGCTCCTGACGATCGCCGCGTGCGCGTGCGCCGCGCAGGCGCAGCAGGCGAGCACGGCGTATAGGGGGACGGCGAAAGACCCGTTCGAGAAGCGCAAGTTCGCGCCGAAGCCCGTCAAGCCGGGACCGAGGCCGGTCGAGGCGCCGCCGGTCGAGGCGCGCATCCAGGCTTACAAGGAGCGCCGCGCGGCGGCTGTCGCAGCCGAGCAGCCCGCGCCGAAGCCGACGACCGCCTTCCTGCTGAACGAGCTGGAAGTGAAAGGCATCTTCCGCACGCCGCGCGGCTGGGCGGCGATGGTCGAGGCGAAGCCGATCAAGCTCTCCTACACGATCTATCCCGGCGAGTCGTTCTACAACGGGATGCTCGTCGCCATCGAAGAGGAGCGCCTCGTCTTCCGCCACGAGACGCGCTGGACTGACGGGCGGCGCGAGATGTCGGTCGAGCTCAAGCCGCTCGCCGCGCCCAACGCGGTGCGCGACGCGATGACGACGACCGCCGCGAACGCCGTCACCGCCTCCGCCGCGCCCGCCCCTTCCTCGCCCGCAGACGCTCACGCGCAAACCTCCTCGTCCCACCACGCCGACGAGCAGTCGTCCTCACTCCGCAAGCAGTAGCTTCAGCCCGTCGGGTCGGCGCGCGCACGGAACTCGCGCGTCGGCTCGGCGGATTCCCCGAACACGAAAGGGCGCGAGCACATCATCTCTCGCGCCCGCCTCGCCCTGAGTTGAAAAGAACGTCTCTCGACGACTGAGCCCGCCCAAGCCTTCCGCGTTGTGCGGCGCGCGCTTGAAAGCTCTCACGCTGTGCGTGTGAAGCGAACGAGCGTTAGCGCGTGGCGGAAAGCAAGGCGCGGCTCAGCCCAAGAAGGAAAGGTAACATGCTTAAACGACGACACACGCTAAGAGCGGTCATCGCAAGGGGTACGCTCGTCCTCTTCCTGCTCTGCCAATTCAACATCGCGGCGCTCGCCGACGTGAACCCGGAGCGCGTCTTTGCCACCGGCGTGCGCACCACGGTCGAGGGCGCGGCGACGCGCGTCACCATCACCGGCACCGCGCCGCTCGCCCACAGCGTCCGACGCGCCGACGAGCGCACGCTCGTCGTCGAGCTGCCGGGCGTTGACGCCGGGAAGCTCTCGCCGTCTTACGTCCCAGACTCGCAGCTCATCGCTTCGATGAGCGTGCGCTGCGACAAGACGCCGTCGAACGACCCTGTCGCGCACGTCATCATCGCTCTGCGCCAGCCGGCGCGCGAGCGCACCTTCATGTCGGCGAACGATCTCGTCGTCGAGCTCGTGCCGGAGCAGTCGTCCGCGCAGCTCGCGCCGATGACGGGCGCGGCGGACGCGCAGGCGCGCCCCACCCCAACGCCCGCGCCGACGCCGAACGTCATCATGGGGGTCGCGCCGCCTGCCGACGCCGCGCAGGCGAACGTCGCGCCCGCCGCGCAGGGTCAGCACTACGGCGAGTACGGCTTCGTCGGCGAGCCGATCAGCCTGAACCTCGTCAACACGGACATCCGCGACATTCTCAACTACATCACGCAGCAGTACGGCGTGAACTTCATCATTGACTCGTCGGTCGGCGCCGTCCCCGTCACCGTCAACGTCACGGACGTGCCGTGGAACATCGCGCTCGACTCGATCCTGCGTGCCAACCGCCTCGGCGCCGAGGCGACCGGCAACATCCTGCGCGTCGCCACGCTCGAAGTGCTCGCCAAGGAAGCCGAGTCGCAGAAGACGATCAGCGAGGCGAAGCTCGAAGCCGCGCCGCTCGTCACCGAGTTCATCCGCCTCAACTACGCGCGCGCCGTCGGCACGCTCGCGCAAGCCGCGGGCTCGACCGGCGGGTTCGCGGGCGGAGCCAGCAACGACAGCTTTTCGGGCGGCTCCGGCGGCGACTCCACAGGCAAGAGCGGCGATCAGGGCATCCTCCCGATCATCTCGCGCCGCCTCTCCAAGCGCGGCTCGGTCGAGGTTGACGGTCGCAGCAACACGCTCATCATCACGGACGTGCGCGAGAACATCGCCGCGATCCGGCAGCTCGTCGCGCTCTTAGACCAGCCCGAGCCGCAGGTCGAGATCGAGACGCGCATCGTCATCGCCAACCGCAACTTCAGCCGCGACCTCGGCGTGCAGCTCGGCGCGGGAGTCTTCAGCACGAAGAACGGCATCAACAACGGCGGCGCGACCTTCAACACAGTGCCGGGGACGTTCGTCGAGGGCGAAGACACGACCAAGCGCCTCATCGGCTTGCGACCGAGCGGCATCCCCGAAGGCTTCGGGCTCGATCCGACGCGCGCGCTGGGCGCCAACGCGCCCTCGACCGTCATCGGTCTCACGACGGGCATCTTCGGCACCGCCCAGATCAGCGCGCAGATCACAGCCGCCGAGTCGAAGGGTCAGGCGAAGATCGTCGCGAACCCGCGCGTCACGGCGCTCAACAACCGCCCGGCGCAGATCGAGTCGGGCTCGCAGATTCCGGTCGTCACCCCGCAGACGGGCGCGAGCAGCGGCGGCGGCGTCGTCTTCACGACGACGTTCGTCTCCGTCCCCTTGCGCCTCTCCGTCACGCCGCAGATCACCGACGCCGGCACGGTCATCCTCCGCATCACCGCCGAGAACAACTCGGTCAACCTCTCGCTCACGAACTCGCTCGGCACGCCCGGCATCGACACGCAGCGCATGCAGACCGAGGTGCTCGTCCCGGACGGCGGCACGACGGTCGTCGGCGGCGTGCTCGCCGACAGCGAGGGCGACACGCAGACGCGCACGCCCGGCTTGGGCGGCCTGCCCGTCATCGGCAACCTCTTCAAGCGCCGCGCGACCAACCGCACGACGAACGAGCTGCTCTTCTTCATCACGCCGCGCATCTACCGACCCGACTACAACGGTCGCCCGACCTCCGGCACCGTCTCCGACCGCACGCGCTCGGCGACGATCCCGCAGCCCGTCCCGCTCGGCAACCCGCCGACGAACACGCCGCCGCCGCTCGCGCCGGGTCAGGCTCCGCCGCAGGAGCCGGAGCAGCAGGGCAACCCGCCCGCGGCGCGCCCGAACTCGTCGCGCCCGCCCGCGAGGGAGGAGGACTAGCCGCCGTGTTCCGGGAGACACTGAAAAAAGTGATCGAGCGCACGGAAGGCGCGACCGGCGCGCTCATCATGGGCACCGACGGCATCGCGGTCGAGAAGGTGCTCACGCCGGAAGCGCGCGAGTTGAACCTGGACGTCGCCGCCGCCGAGTTCACCTCGCTCGTGCGCTCCGCACAGCGCGTCTAAAGCCCAAAGCCCAAGGTCGTCCTGCTCGGATGACTTTGGGCTTTAGACTTCGGACTTTTGATTACGGGATTTTGACGTATGGCATCCCGCGCAGGATGATCCGCTGCCGACGCGCGACGCGCTGCGGGTGGAGCTTGGGGTTAAACTCGGTGCGCGGGTTCGGGATGATCGCGGAGAGGAAAGCGGCTTCCTGCGGCGTGAGATTCGCCGCCGACTTGCCGAAGTAGGTGCGCGCGGCGGCTTCCGCGCCGTAGATGCCGTCGCCCCACTCGATGAAGTTCAGGTAGAGTTCGAGGATGCGGCGCTTCGACAGGTTCTTTTCGAGGAAGTAAGTGATCGCCGCCTCGCGCGCCTTGCGGACGAAGGAGCGCTCGGACGAGAGGTACAGATTCTTAGCGAGCTGCTGCGTGATCGTCGAAGCGCCGCGCTTGAAGTTCGGCATCGCCGGAATCCAGGACGACTGATCCTCGCCGGACTCCTTCGCCTCCTTCTCGGCTTCCTTCTGCGCCTGCTCCCAAGCCTTCTGGATCGCGTCGTAGTCGAAGCCGTGGTGCGTCATGAAGTTCGTGTCCTCGCCCGCGATGACGGCGCGCTCGAGGTTCGGCGAGATGCGATCAATCGGCACCCACATCTGCACGCGCTTAGGCTGCTCGCCGCGCTCGCGCGCCTCCTGCGCGCGAATCTCGATCATCGCCGTCGTCTCCGGGTTCGCGTCCCTCAGCCGCCACACGCGCGGGAACGTCACGACCTCGTAGACGAGCAGCACGACCAGCGCCGCGAAGATCGCCAGCGCCGAAACCTTAATGATCTTCCAGACTTTCCTCATCAGACTCGAACCGCGCCGCCGCGGCAACGCCCGACGATTATAACCGACCGACCGCCGCGCGCGGCGCGAAGACCTCACGCGCCGCGCGGATCGTGTTGCAGTGAATCTCCGCCGTGTCGTTGATGTCCGCCGCGTAGCCGCCCGACATCACGGTGGCGACGGGAACTTTGCGCCCTCGGCACGCGCGCAGCACGAACTCGTCGCGCGCGCGCAAGCCCGCGATCGAGAGCGCGAGGCGACCGAGCTTGTCGCCGACGAACGGGTCTGCGCCGCCGAGGTAGAAAACGATGTCGGGCGCGGGCGCGAAGACGCGCGGCAGGTGTTCGGCGAGCGCGCGCAGGTATTCGCCGTCGCCCGTGCCGTCCCGTAGCTCCACGTCGAGCGACGAGCGCGCCTTGAAGAGCGGATAGTTCTTCGCGCCGTGCATCGAGAAGGTGAAGACCGACGGGTCGTCCGCGAAGATCGTCGCCGTGCCGTTGCCCTGATGCACGTCCAGATCAACGACCGCCGCGCGGCTGATGAGCCCGTCGCGGCGCAGCGCGCGGATCGCAATCGCCACGTCGTTGAGCACGCAGAAGCCCTCGCCGTGATCTGCGAAGGCGTGGTGCGTGCCGCCCGCGAGGTTCGAGCCGACGCCGTCCCGGAGCGCGAAGCGCGCCGCGCCCGTCGTCCCCGCCGCGGCGAGGAACGATCTCCGCACGAGCGCCTTCGACCAGGGCAAGCCGAGTCGCCTTAGCTCGCGCGGCGTGAGCGCGCCCGCGCGCAGCCGCGTCACGTAGTCTTCCGTGTGGACGAGCAGTACGTCCTCGACGGCGGCGGGCTGCGGCTCGAAGAGATCGCGCGGCGCGAGCGTCCCCTCCGCGAGCAGCCGCTCGCAGACGCGCTCGAACTTGCGGATCGGGAAGACGTGACCCTCGCCGATGTCGGCGTAGTAGCGGGGCGTGTAGCAGACAAGCATGGCGATTGCGCAATGCGGATTTCGGACTGCGGGTTAGAAAACGGGAGAACGCGCGCCGACTTTGAGCCAGTCTTCGATTCGCATTCCGCAATCCGAAATCGGCTCAGTATTGTATCAGGCTGCCCTCGCGCTTGGCGCGGCGGACGGCGCGCGAGAAGACCCAGACGGAGAAGGGGAGCAGGACGGCGAGGAAGACGAGGAGCGTGAAGACGGAATCCCGCACCTCGCCGAAGGTGCGCCCCTCGATGAGCACGCCGCGGATGCCGTCGAGCCCGTAGGTCGGCGGCAGCGCGCGAGAGATGTGGTTGAAGCCGCTGCCCAAGAGCTGTGTCGGGAAGAAGACGCCGGAGAAGAGCGCCGAGCCCGTGCCGAGGAACACGGCGAACGGGTCGCCGCGCTTGAAGACCATCGCGAAGCTCGCCGAGAGGATGCCGATTGAGGCGAGCACGAGCGTCGTCAGCAGCAGGATCGCGAAGGCGAGCAGGAAGCTGCCTCGGAAGTTGACGCCGAAGATCGCCCAGCCGAAGAAGAAGTAGAGCGACGCGAAGAAGGTCGCCTGCACGAAGTCCCACGCGGAGCTGGCGACGACGAGCGTCGTCACGCTGATCGGCGTCATCAGCGTCCCTTCGAGCGTCCCCTGCGCCTGCTCGGAGCGGATGGCGTTGGCGAGGCTCGAAAAGCCCGTCATGAAGTAGTTGAGCACGGCGAGCCCCGTGATCCACGCGGCGAGTGGATCGCGCCACTGCGCGAAGGGCGAGTTGGCGCAGGGGCATTCGCCGCCGCCGGTGAAAATCCGCGAGACGAAGAAGAAGGTCGTCACGACGGCGAGCACGCTCAACACGCGCAGGAAGAAGGCGAAGCGGTAGCTCAGCTCCAGCTGGAGGTCGCGCACGAAGTAGGCGCGGATGCGGCGGAGCAGCAGAACGGCGCTCATCACTTCGGCAGCTCCACCGCGTCTCCAGTGTGATCGCCGGCTTCGCGCCCCCGCTCGTAGCGTTCGAGCACGTCGAGCAAGGTGGCGCGCTCCGCCTCGACCGCGACGACTTCGCCGCCCGCTGCGCGCAGCGCTCCGAGCGCCGCGTCGAGCCGCGCGTCTCCGACCTCGCGCGTGAACTCGCAGACGACTTCGCCGCGGTCGCCGGCACGCGCGGAGAAGCCCGCGAGCGCGAGCGGTCTGAGCGCGCTCGCGGCGGCTTCGCGAGAGACGGCGCGCGCCGTGACGCGCACGAGTTCCGTCGATCCGTGTTCGACGCGCAACTGCTGCGGCGTGCCGAGCGCGCGGATGGAGCCCCGGCTGATGACGGCGACGCGGTCGCACAGCTCTTCGATCTCGGCGAGGTTGTGCGAGGTGAGGAGGACGGTCTTGGGCGGCGTCCCGGCGGCGAGCCTGCGGATCGTCGAGCGCATCGCGGCGGCGGCGAGCGGGTCGAGCGAGCGCGTCGGCTCGTCTAAGAGCAGGACGGGCGGATCGTTGAGCATGGCGCGCGCGAGGATGACGCGCTGCTTGTTGCCCGTCGAGAGCTGGCCGAAGCGCTGCCGCGCCTGCTCGCCGAGTTCGAACAGCTCGATCAACTCTCTGATCCGGGCGCGCGCGCGGCGGTCGTCCATGCCGTAGAGGCGCGCGAAGAACGAGAGGTTCTGCAGGATGGTCAGTCGCCAGTAGAAGCTGCGCTCTTCGGCGCTCGCGAGTCCGACCTGCGCGCGCACGCGCTCCTCGTCGCGCACGCTGTCGAAGCCGTGGATGACGACGCCGCCCGAGGTCGGCTGGACGAGCGTGGCGATGATCTTGGCGAAGGTGGTCTTCCCGGCGCCGTTGCGCCCGATGAGTCCGAAGATTTCGCCCTCGCGGATTTCGAGGTTGACGTCGCGCAGAGCCTCGGTCGGCGTGTCCGACTTGCGCCGGAACAGACGCTTGAGGCGCGCGAGCGGGACGGGGTAGGTCTTCGAGAGGTCGCGCGCGACGATTGCCGAGCCGACGTGCGGCGAGCCGACGCTTGGCGTGACGCGGCTCGCCGCGTCGCCCGTCGCTACCTCTGCCGCGTCGTCAGCAGTCGAGCGCGCGCGCACGTCCGCGCCCGTCGCGGTTCGCGTCTCGTCCTGTTTCGTGACGGTTGGGGGCATCTGTCAGCGGTTGCGCTGGCGCGGGTCGAGGTAGTCGCGCAAGCCGTCGCCGATGAAGTTGAAGGCGAGGACGGTGAGCGCAATCGCCACGCCGGGGACGACGAGCGCGTGCGGCGCGGCTTGCAGCGTCGAGAGGTCGCGCGCCTCTTCGAGCATCACGCCCCACGAGGGCGCGGGCGGCGGCACGCCCAAGCCGAGGAAGGAGAGCGTCGCCTCGGCGAGCACCGCGCCCGCCATGCCGAGGCTCGCCTGCACGATCAAAGGCTGGATCGCGTTCGGCAGGATGTGGCGGAAGAGCAGCCGCACGTCGCTCGCGCCGAGCGCGCGCGCGGCTTGCACGAAGTCGTACTCGCGCACCTTCAAGACCTGCGCGCGCACCACCCGCGCGTAGCCGACCCAGCCGATGACGCTCAGAGCGAAGATCAGCTTGTTGATCCCGGCGCCGAGGAAGGCGACCATCGCGATGGCGAGGAGGAGTCCGGGGAAGGCGAGGATGACGTTGAAGAGGTAGCCCGCGACGACGCGATCCACCCAGCCGCCGTAGTAGCCGGCGAGCGCGCCGACGATCGTGCCGACGAAGGCGGAGACGAGCACGACGACGACGCCGACGCGCAGAGAGATTCGCGCCCCGTAAACGACGCGCGAGAAGATGTCGCGCCCCGTGGCGTCCGTCCCCAACCAGTGC
>JAIVGV010000336.1 GCA_020201365.1 Acidobacteriota bacterium | reverse complement strand
ACGCGCGCGCGCTTCGACGAAGACGAGCGGCGCGCGCTCTCGAACCTCTCGCTCGTGCTCGCGCTCGTGCCCGACCTCGCGCGCTGGACGCGCGAGGAGAAGCGCGCCGTCGTCGCAATCGTCCGCGCCAAAGCCGGGCGCTCAGAGCTTGGCTACCTGCGCCTGCTCCGTCGTCACGCGCGCCTGCGCCGTGCGATAATCGCGCTCGGCACGAATTCACGGATCGGCTAAAAGTCGCATGATCGAAGGCGGGGAAAGTTCGGCGCACAAAAATTTCCGCAGCGGCTACGTCGCGCTCGTCGGGCGACCGAACGCGGGCAAGTCAACGCTCTTGAACCGCCTCGTCGGCGAGAAGATCGCGGCGGTCTCGAACAAGCCGCAGACGACGCGCTGGCAGATTCAGGGCGTGATTACGCGCCCCGGAGGGCAGATCGTTCTGGTTGACACGCCGGGCGTCCACCAGCCCGGATACCTCTTGAACCGCCGCATGATGGCTGCCGTCCACGACGCGCTCGAAGGCGTCCAGTTAGTCGTCCTCATGCGCGACGCCTCGGTCTCGACGGGCAACGGCGACCGCTTCGTGCTCGATCTCGTCAAGCAGTCCGCGAAGCCCGCGCTGCTCGTCCTGAACAAGACCGACAAGGTGAAAGATAAGGCGGGCTTGCTCCCGCTCATGGAGTTCTACGGCAGGGAGCACGACTGGCGCGCGATCCTCCCGCTCTCCGCGCTCAAGGGCGCGGGCGTCGAGACGCTCATCAAAGAGATCATCCGACAACTCCCCGAAGGCGAGCCCGTCTTCGCCGAGGACGAGCTGACCGATCAGCCCTTGCGCGCCATCGTCGCGGAGATCGTGCGCGAAAAAATCTTGCAGACGACGGGCGAGGAGATTCCCTACGTCACGGCGGTCGTCACCGAAGCTTACGAGCAGGAGCGCGCGGACTTCGCCCGCATCCACTGCGCCATCTTCGTCGAGCGCGCCTCGCAGAAAAAGATCATCATCGGCAAGGGTGCCGAGCGCCTGCGCGAGACGGGGACGCGCGCCCGACGCGACATAGAAAAACTGGTCGGGCACAAGGTCTATCTCGAGCTGTTCGTCCGCGTCGAAGAGGGCTGGCGCAACAGCGGGCGCGCGCTCGACGAAATCGGGATCAAAAAAAGTACTGAGTACTGAGTGCTGAGTACTGAGTGAAAGACAAAATTCAAGGCATCGCGCTTTACTCAAGACATCGCGCCTTGCCTTTTCTCAGTACTCAGTACTCAGTACTCAGTACTTCGTCTTATGTGGTTCGCCCTCGACATCACGCTCGAACCGGCGGCGCGCGAGGCTGTCGCTTACGCGCTCTCGGAGGCGGGCGCGCTGGGGACGGAAGAGGGCGCGGGGACGGACGCGGACGGGCTCGCGCGCGTCTCGGCGTACTTCGACGCGCCGCCCGAGCGCGAGCGCGTGCGCGCGGCGCTGCTCGACGCATTGAGAATTTACGAACTGCCTTCGTCGTCGGTGCGTGGCATGACGACGCGCGAAGTCGAGGCGCGCGACTGGCTCGGCGAGTGGAAGAAGAGTTGGCAGCCAGTGAGGATCGGGGAGCGCTTCGTCGTCGCGCCGCCGTGGAGTGAGGTTGACGACGAGCCGGGTGGGATCGTCATACGCATCGAGCCCGGCATGGCTTTCGGCACGGGCACGCACGAGACGACGCGCCTCTGCCTCGAAGCCGTCGAAGATTATTTCGACGGCGCGAGCTTCCTCGACGTGGGCACGGGCACAGGGATACTCGCCATCGCCGCGGCGCTGCTCCGCCCGTCAGCGCGGGTCGAAGCCTGCGACACGGACGCCGCGGCGGTCGGGATCGCGCGCGAGAACGCGCGACTCAACGGCGTCGCGGACGGGATCGCGTTCCGCGTCGGCACGGTCGGCGACGAAGACGCCTCCGCCGATTTCGTCTGCGCCAACCTGACGGCGGACGTGATCCTGCCGCTGCTGCCCGCGCTCGTCGCCGCGACCCGCGGTCGCCTCGTCCTCTCCGGCGTCCTCGACGCGCAAGCCGACGACGTGCGCGCAGCCCTGCGCTCGCGCGGCGTCGCAGAGAGCGAGACGCGCGCCGCGGGCGAGTGGGTGGCGATAACGGCAAGGATGAAGGCGGGAGGATGAGGGATGAAAGCGTGACTGCTCAGGTCGTGTGATCATTCTTTCATCCTTCCGCCTTCATCCTTCATCCTTGCTCTTCATGCGTCGCTTTTACGCACCGCCAGAATCTTTCAGCGCCGACGGCTCGCGCGTCGCGCTCTCGCGCGAGGAGTCGAGGCATCTGGCGGGCGTGCTGCGGCTCGCGGCGAATGACGAGGTGCGCGTCTTCGACGGCGAGGGGCGCGAGTTCCTGTGCGTCGTCGCGGACGCGGCGGCGCGCGGCGCGGCGGGGGCGACGCTCGAAGTGCGCGGGCGCGTCGCGCCGGCGTGCCCGGAGTCGCCGCTGGAGCTGACGCTGGCTTGTGCGCTGCTGAAGGGCGAGAAGTTCGACACGGTCGTGCAGAAGGCGACGGAGCTTGGCGTCGCGCGCGTCGTGCCGGTCGGGACGGCGCGGGCGGACGTGAAACTTTCGCGCGGCGGCGACGGCGCGAGGCGTGTCGAACGCTGGCGGCGGATCGCGGTCGGGGCGGCGAAGCAGTCGGGGCGCGCGCGCGTGCCGACCGTCGAGCGTCCGACGAGTCTGGAAGAGCTGCTGTCGCGTGACCCGTCGTCCGGCGCGGAGGGTTCGACTTCTGGAACAGGCGCGGCGGCGCGGCGTCTAATCCTCGCGGAGCGCGGCGGTCGCGGGCTCGCCGAGACGGTCGCGGCGTGGGGCGCGAAGCCGACGCGGGTCGTCGCGCTCGTCGGGGCGGAAGGCGGCTGGGAGGACGAAGAGATCGCGCGGGCACGCGGAGCCGGCTGGCAAGCCGTCACGCTCGGCGGTCGGATACTTCGCGCGGAGACCGCCGGGATCGTCGCCGCGGCGCTCGTGCAGCACCTGTGCGGCGATCTCGTCTGAGCGGGTCTCGGTCGCCCGCGAGAAAGTTTTTGACGAAACAACGCGCGCGGGCGCAGAATGCGTCTTAAGTCGCAAAACCGAGCCGGACGAGGGTTCGTAATTTCAGGCAAGCGCGGGCGCGAGAGTGTCTCTCCCCACTTCCGAAGTCGTCCCGGCGAAGAACCTCGGAGGAGCGTCGGGCGTATGGCTATGACGAAGGAGGACGCCGTGAGGCGCGCGCGCGCAGACTTGGCCGCGCGGCTCGGCGTCGGGACGGATGCGATTGAGGAAGATTCGGTTGAGGATGCGGAGTTTCCGGATGCGTCGTTTGGCGCTTCAGCGCCGGGCGAGTTGAGCGCGCAGATGATCACGCCGGGCTGGCGCATCACTTTGCGGGCGCGCGGCGAGAAGTTTGAATACCGCGCGAACCGCAACCGGATGCGGCTCGTCAACTTCCGCGGGCATAACTACCAAGTGTGACGCGGCTCGGCGGCGTCGAAGTCTATCCGCTGGAGATCAAGGCTTAACAGTCTGCGGGGTGTCGTGATGAACCGTCAGAACCTTTTCAAGCACCTGATGCTGGCGTTCGCCATCATCCTCGTCGCGGCGTTCGCCGGACAGATTCGCCGCGCCCGCCGCACGGGCGTGGTTGACGTCACGCCGTCAACGACCGTCGCGACTGACGACGACGCGGACGACGACGACGCCAACGCCGCCGCGACTGACTTCGAGCCTTCCGGCGACGCCGAAGTGATCGTGCGCTTCCGCGCGGGCACTTCCGCCGAAGAGATCAACCGCATCGCCGCGCGCCTGCACGACCGCGTCGAGGATCGCTTCGAGTACGTTGACGGCGAGGCGGTCATCGCCGATCAGGACGACGAGGACGCCGAAGCGGTCGCGGCGGAGTACCGCGCGCTGCCGGAAGTCGTTTACGCCGAGCCGAACGTCGAGATCAGTCTCGACCCGAACGAGGACGAAGACGACACGTCTGAGGAAGCCGACGCGCAGAGCGGCGACGATCCCGTCGTCGCCCGCCCCGCGCCGAACGATCCGCTCTTCGAGGAGCAGTGGTCGCTCCTGAACACGGGTCAGCAGGGCGGCAAGTCGGGCGCGGACATCAGCGCCGTGCGCGCGTGGGAGAAGACGACCGGGAGTGAGAAGATCGTCGTCGCCGTCATAGACACCGGCGTGGACTACACGCACGCGGATCTCTCGCACAACATCTGGACGCGCCCCGCCAATCTTGCGCCCTACACCGACGGGCAACTCGGCACCTTCGACGACCTGCACGGCTTCGACGCCGCCGACATGGACGGCGACCCGATGGACGACAACGGTCACGGCACGCACTGCGCCGGGATCGTCGGCGCCGAGGGCGACAACCAGGACGGCATCGCGGGCGTCAACTGGCACGTCCAGATCATGCCGCTCAAGTTTTTGAACGCGCAGGGGAGCGGGAGTCTGAAAGACGCCATCGAGTGCATCAACTACGTCATCGCCCGCAAGCGCGACGGCGTCAACGTCCGCATCATCAGCGCGAGCTGGGGCTCGACCTTCTACTCGCGCGCTCTCGAAGACGCCATCCGCCGCGCGGGCGAAGAGGGCATCCTCTTCGTCGCCGCCGCCGGGAACGCCTCGACGAACAACGACCGGCGACCGCACTACCCTTCGAGCTACGATCTCGCGAACGTCGTCTCCGTCGCCGCGCTCACGCGCCAGGACAACCTCGCGCGCTTCTCGAACTACGGCGCTCGAAGCGTCCACATCGCCGCGCCCGGCGCCGAAATCCTGAGCACGTGGCCCGGCAACGAGTACGAGGAGCACTCCGGCACTTCGATGGCGACGCCCGAAGTCTCCGGCGTCGCGGCGCTCGTCCTCGCCGTCAACCCGAACCTGACGATGAAGGAGCTGCGCGCGCGCATCCTCGAATCCGTGGACAAGCTCCCCGCGCTCGACGGCAAGGTCTCGACGGGCGGGCGGCTCAACGCCGCGCGCGCGGTGCGCGCCGAGTGACAGAATTCTTCTAACGCGACACGACGAGCCCCGCGAGACTCACACAGAGAGTTTCGCGGGGCTTGATGTTTCGCCGCGCGCGCGAAAGAATGGGCGCGAACGAGCCGACCGCAAAGCACGCGGGCGCACGCCTCGCACGAACGACGCGCGCCGCCGCGGGGCGACTTGATCCGCGATGGGCAGCGACGCCGATCAGCACGACACGACGAACGCTCGCGGCGCACGACAGCCGCTCGTGCTCGCCGTTGACGTCGGCACGTCGAGCGCACGCGCCGCCGTGTACGACGCGCGCGGGCGCGAGCTTGTGGAGACGGACGCGCGCGCGCAGCGCGAGTTCCGCGCGACGCCCGACGGCGGCGCGGAGGACGACGCCGAAGCCGTGCTCTCGGACGTGGTGCGCGTCGTCACCGACGCGCACGCGCGCGCCGACGCGCTCTCGCTCGAAATCTCTTCGGTCGCCGTCTCCTGCTTCATGCACAGCCTCGTCGGCGTTGACGCGCAAGGTCGTGCGGTCACGCCCGTCTTCGGCTGGGCTGACACGCGCGCGGTTTCCGAAGTCCCGGCTCTGAAAGAGCGGTTTGACGAGCGCACGACGCACGCGCGCACCGGTTGTCGCCTCCACGCGAGCTACTGGACGGCGAAGCTCGCCTGGCTGCGGCGCACGCAAGCCGACGCCTTCTCGCGCGTCGCGCGCTGGCTGTCGTTCGGCGAATACCTGCTCGCGCGACTGTGCGGCGCGCAAGCCGCGAGCGTCTCGATGGCTTCGGGCACGGGGCTGCTTGACGTTCACAGGTGCGAGTGGGACAAAGAGGTTCTCGCCGGGCTGAATTTGAAGCGCGAACAACTTCCGCGACTCGCCGCGGACGACGAGACGTTCGCGCTGGGCGATGATTTCGCCGCGCGCTGGCCGCGGCTTCGCGGTCGCCCCGTCTTCCCCGTCTTCGGCGACGGACCCGCGAACAACGTCGGCGCGGCGTGCGTCACGCGCGAGCGCGTCGCGCTGATGATCGGCACTTCGGGCGCGATGCGCGTCGTCTTCGAGGGCGACGCGCCGGACGAGCTGCCCGCGAGCCTCTGGTGCTACCGCCTTGACCGCCGACGCACGTCGGTCGGCGGCGCGCTCTCCGACGGCGGCGGTCTCTACGAGTGGATGCGCGAGACGCTCGCGCTTACCCTTGACGACGAACGGATCGAGCGCGAACTCGCCGCGATGCGCGCCGACGAGCACGGGCTCACCGTCCTTCCCTTCTGGGCTGGCGAGCGAAGCACCGGCTGGAACGCCGCCGCGCGCGGCGCGATCATCGGGCTTCGCACGAGCACGCGCCCCGTCGAGATTCTGCGCGCCGCGCTCGAAGCGGTCGCCTTGCGCTTCGCTGACGTAGCGCGTGATCTCGAAGCGTTCGCGCCCGGCGCCGAAGTTTTCTCCTCGGGCGGCGCGCTGCGCCACTCGCGCGCTTGGACGCAAGTGATCGCCGACGCGCTCGGTCGCCCCGTCAACCTCTCTCGCGCGCGCGAGGCTTCGAGCCGCGGCGTCGCGCTCGTCGCGCTGGAGCGGTTGGGCGCGATAAAAGATTTGACAGACGCGCCCGCGCCCGTTTATGAAACCTTCACACCCGACGCCGCCGCGCACGCGCTCTACCGCGAGGCGCTGGCGCGGCAGGAGTCGCTGTACAGAGCGGTGATTGATCGTCTTCCCTGAGTCAGACACGAGAAACGAGGAGCAAGAGATGAGCGCGTCAACGCAGCCGACCGCCGTGAGCACTAACCCCGAATTAGATCAGCTCTGCATCAACACGATCCGCACGCTCTCGCTCGACGCCGTGCAGAAGGCGGAGTCGGGTCATCCGGGCTTGCCGCTCGGCATGGCTCCGTCGGCTTACGTGCTGTGGACGAAGTTCCTGCGGCACAACCCTAAGAACCCGAAGTGGCAGAACCGTGATCGTTTCTTGCTCTCCGCCGGTCACGGCTCGATGCTCCTCTACTCGCTACTGCACCTGACGGGCTACGACCTCCCGCTCGAAGAGATCAAACGCTTCCGCCAGTGGGGCTCGAAGACGCCGGGTCATCCTGAGAATGTGCTCACGCCCGGCGTCGAGATCACGACGGGGCCTCTCGGTCAGGGCTTCGCCAACGGCGTCGGGCTCGCGATGGGCGCGGCGCACCTCGCGGCGAAGTTCAACAAAGAGGGTTTTCCGATCATCGATCACCACGTCTACGCCATCGTCTCCGACGGCGACCTGATGGAGGGCGTCGCTTCGGAAGCCGCCTCGCTCGCGGGTCATCTACGACTCGGCAAGATGATCTATCTCTACGACGACAACCACGTCACCATCGAGGGCTTCACCTCGCTCGCCTTCTCCGAGAACGTCCCGCAGCGCTTCGAGGCTTACGGCTGGCACACGCTCACCGTCCCGGACGGAAACGACCTCGCGCAGATCGAAGAGGCGATCCGCACGGCGCAGAACGTCACCGACCGCCCGTCGCTCATCTCCGTCAAGACGACCATCGGCTTCGGGATGCCGACGGCGGGCACGCGCAAGGCGCACAGTGACGCGCCGGGCGAGGACGCCGTGCGCCAGACCAAGCGCGCGCTCGGCTGGGACGAGGACAAAGAGTTCTACATCCCCGACGCCGCGCTCGCGCACTTCCGCGAAGCAGTCGAACGTGGCGCGAAGCAGGAGCAGGAGTGGAACGATCTGGTCGAACGCTACGCGCGCGAGCACGAGACGGAAGGGCGCGAGTGGCAGACGCTGATCAAAGGCGATCTGCCCGAAGGCTGGGAGTCGAAGTTGCCGACCTTCGAGGGCGCGAAAGCGATGGCGACGCGCGCGGCGTCGGGCGAGGTCATCAACGCGCTCGCGCCCGTCATCCCCGCGCTCGTCGGCGGCTCCGCCGACTTGGCTCCGTCGAACAACACGGACATCAAAGAGGGCGGCAGCTTCGAGGCGGGCTCCTACGACGGGCGCATCTTCCATTGGGGCATACGCGAGCACGCGATGGGCTCGACGATGACGGGCATGAGTTTGAACGGCGGTCTCATCCCCTACGGCGGCACGTTCATGTGCTTCGCCGACTACATGAAGCCCGCCATCCGCCTCGCCTGCCTCTCGGAAGTTCAAGTCATCTACGTCTTCACGCACGACTCCATCGGGCTCGGCGAGGACGGACCGACGCACCAGCCCATCGAACAGCTCGCGATGCTGCGCGCGATCCCGCACCTCTTCGTCGTCCGCCCGGCAGACCCGGCGGAGGTGAGCGAGGCTTGGCGCGTCGCGATCTCGCGCCGCCACGCGCCGACCGCGCTCATCCTCACGCGGCAGAAAGTCCCGACGCTCGACCGCAAAGTCCTCGCGCCCGCCGCAGGCTTGCGACGAGGAGCCTACGTGCTCGCCGACGCGACGAAGACGGGCTTCGAGCGCGTCGCGGCGGACGCCTCGCCCAACATCGTCGAGAACGAGCCCGCCGAGCCCGCGCTCATCATCATCGCCACCGGCTCCGAGGTCTCGCTCGCGCTCGCGGCGCGCGAGGAGTTGCAGAAGGAGGGGACGCCCGTGCGCGTCGTCTCGATGCCGTGCTGGGAGCTGTTCGAGGAGCAGGGCGAGGCGTACCGCAACGAAGTGCTGCCGCCTTCGGTCGCGGCGCGACTGAGCGTCGAGGCGGGCGCGCGCATGGGTTGGGATCGCTACGTCGGCGCGCGCGGCGACTGCGTCTCCATTGATCGCTTCGGCGCGTCCGCCCCCGGCGACACCGCGCTCAAGAACTTGGGCTTCAACGTCGAGAACGTCGTCGCCCGCGCGAAGGCTCTGCTGGGATAGAAGATCGGGAAGTCATGCGC
>JAIVGV010000058.1 GCA_020201365.1 Acidobacteriota bacterium | reverse complement strand
CGCCGGCGGCGGACGCCTACCTGCACGGCGATGATTTCAAGGAATTAATCCGGTCGTCGCTCAGCGACGCCGTCGGCAGCCAGAAATTCCCCGTCATAGATTTCAGAAAGCTCGGTCCGTTCAATCACATCTCTTTCCCCACCGTGGACGTGCAGTGCGTCAACCAGGCGCTCGTGCTCGGCATCAACATAGACACGGGCACGTTCGCGACGAACGGCGACCGCACGGCTCTCGCAGACTTCGCCGGATCGAACGACGTCGCAGTCGCCGTCAACCCCGACGCCATCGGGCCGATGATGCCCAGCGCGGAGCAGACGGTTCAGTCCGAGATTGACGGGTACGGCGCGACGCTCGAATCGTTCGACATCAGGTGCGACGAGGGGCGCTTCCGCGTCAGCGGCAGGGCGAGCATGACGGGCGGCGCAGCCAACTTCTCGCTGGCGGTGGTCCCGCGGATGACCTACTCGCTGCCGGGCGTGATCTTCCCGATCTCCACGAAGAAGTCCATGCACGTCAGACCGCGTTCATGGCTCGCCCTTTCGTTCTTCCCGGCGGAGGCGGAAGTTGACATCGATCGTTCCGACTGGCTCCAGGTCGTCGAGGTGGTCGGCGGCGTCTTGACCCTGGGGTTTCTGCCCTTCGTCATCGAGGCGACCATCTCCGAGGTGGTGCGGAACATATCGGGCGGCATCCTGAGCGCGGACCTGAACACCGACGGCAACGGGGTGCTGCCCCGCGTCAGCCGTTCCGGCGATCCGCCCACCCGCTTCAAGATCGAGCAGTTCGAGATTCACACGTCCGGCGTCTTCTTCGGCATCAGCTCCCGGCTCGAAGCGCCGCAGGCAAACTTGGGCGGCGTCAAGTCCATCCCGCGTGACTTCGCCGGGCGCAGCCTGCGCTACGACGTGCGGCTGCCCTTCGACGCGCTGGAGGACGACCCGTTCCTGTTCGTCCGCTGGACTGTGGTTGATTTGGACTCGGGCAGCGTCCTCGTCAACGACGACGACAAGGCGCGGGGGCGTCTGAGTTTCGAGTTCGCGCCGGGGGTGGCGGGTCCTCAGGCTGATCGCTTCGCCGTCGTCTGCCGCGTTTACCGCGTGCTGGGACCTTTCACGACCGATCTGCTCAACCAGACCATCCGCCTTGAGGTGGGAGACCCGCTGCCGCGCGGGGCGTTCGTCCGCTGGCACTACTACGTCAAGAACCCGCAGATCAAGTTCAACGACGGCGCGCCGCCGTGGAGCTACACGGGCGACGCGACCGTCGAGCGCTGGTCGAAATTCCACCGCACGGACAAGCCCTGCCGTAACGCCAACCACCGCTCGCGGTTCGTTTACTTCGACGAGGTGCTCGACGATCTGCCGTTCCCGCTCCGGGACATAAACGGCAACCGCTACCGCCTCTGCGACTACTGCTTCTTCGGCGGTCCCGCCTCGACCGTCGCCGCGCTCTGAACCTCTCCGCCAGCGACTTCGCGTCGGCGGCATCAGCCTTCCGCCGCTACCTGACGATCACCTTGACTTCCTTCGCGCCGCAGGGCGACTTGAGCCGGAGCGTGAAGGTGCCGGTGCCCTTGCTGATCGAGTTGACGGTGAACTTGGCGGAGCCGGGCTCGGTCGCGCTGGCGGGCTCGCGCAGCACGATGATGTCCGACCAGTCGGGCGTCGAGGCGGTGATCTTAGCCGGGTCAGCGCCGCCCGCGAGCGTGGCGACGACCGACGCGCTCGATCCGATGGCGAGCGGCAGCTCTTCGGCGCTCAGCGTCATCGCGCACTCGCCCGACGCGCCCGGCGCGCGCGGACTCGCGGCGGGACTCTGACTTTCGGGCGGAGCCGCGACCGGCGGCGAAGCTGGCGGCGCAGGCGGCGGCGCGGCTGGCGCGGGCGGCGGCGAGACCTTCGTCTCCTCAGCCTTCTTGCTCTCGCCCGCCGCTTCGGGCGACGGCGTAGGCGTCGGGCTCGCGGCGGCTTCGGGTGTCGCGGTCTTTACGTCAGCGGGCGGCGCGGTCTCTGTGCTCTTCTCTTCGCCCGTCTTCACGTCCGCACTCTTCGTCGCGTCGGTCTTCGACTCGCCGGTCTTCGTCGGGTCGTTCTTCACGGGCTCGCTCTGCGACGGATCAGTCTTCGCGGGTTCGTTCTTCACGGACTCGCCGCCCGCCGCGTCGCTCTTCGCCGCCTCCGACTTCGCGGCTTCGCCAGTCGCGGGCGGCGGCGCGGTCGGATTGATCGAGGTCGGACTACTCGTCGTCGGAGTGGTCGGCTGTGCGGTCGTGGCGACTGCGTCCGGCGCGCCCGTCGTCGGCGTCGTCGGGCGCTGGGGCGCGGGCGTGCCGACGAGCTTTTCGAGTCCGGCACTCGTGCCGTTGAGCTTGCGGTAGAGCGCGTGGATGATCGAGAGGCGCGCCTGATCGGGCTCTTCCGGATCGTAGCTCGCGATGTAGGCGTTGAGCGCCTGCTGCGGCTCGCCGGAGGTGGCGAGCGCGGTGCCGAGTCGCCACATCGCGTCGCGCCAGAAGGGGCTGCCTTCGGGGAGCACGCCGACGGCGAGCTTGAGCGCGGCGACGGCGTCCGCCGCCTTGCCTTCGTTCAGGTACGCCCAGCCCGTCAGCTCTTCGACGCGACCGCGCAAAATTTTATCGAGCACGTCGCGCGGGAAATCGGGGACGGCGGGCGTCGCGCCCTGCTGGATGGCTGCGGCGCGCACGTCGCGCAGCTCGTCCGCAGCGGCGGCGACGGTCGCCTGCGGGAGACTGATCGCGTCGCCCACCCCTTTGCGCGCGGCGTCGGCTAGTTCGAGAGCCGTGCGCGGCGCGACGTTGCGGCGCAGCAGGCGGTTCGCCGCGTAGAGCTGGCGGAAGGCGCGCATCGCGTCGGCCCCCGCGGCGAACTCGCGCGCGGCGGCGGACGCGGGGGCTTCGGCTGCCGCGCGCTCCTCCGGCGTGTCGGTCGACTTCAAGGCGGCGTGCAGCGAGAGCAGGCTCTTGAGCACGCGCGCGGCGTCCGGCGTGTCGGCGGCGGCGGGCTCGAACAGACTCGCGCGGCGTTCGGGCGCGAGCAGCTCGATGAAACTCTCGGAGCGCGCCGGGATGCGACCGGCGAGCCGCGTCTCGACCGCGCCGCCTTTGACGGCGAAGCTGCGCGCGAGCTCTTCCGCCGCCTCGGCGTAGAGACCGGAGGAGGCGAGGGCGTTGGCGAGCTCGTAGTCGAGCGTGGGGAAGTGCGAGAAGAGGCGCGCGAGGCGCAGGGCGCGCTCGGCGTCGAAAGGCATCTTGCTGGCGAGCATGGCGCGCGCCAAGGCGATCTGCGCCCAAGGGTGGCGCGGCTCGATCTCGGTGGCGCGCGTGGCGAGGTCGAGCGCGCGCTTCTCTTCGCCGTGCGCCGCGTACCAGTAAGCCGCGCCCGCCATCAGTTGCACGTTGCGCGCGTCGGCTTTCAGCGCGGCGTCCATCTCGCGCTCCGCCTCCTCGCGGCGACCCGCGTCGAAGAGCGAGAGGACGACGCCCGTCCGCGCGGCGACGTTCGACGCGTCGGCTGCGACGAGCTCACGATAAATCGTGAGCGCCTCCTCGGGCTTGCCGGTCGCGCGCTTCATGTCGGCGAGGCTCTGCCGCGCGTTCACCGATTTCGGATCGAGCGCGGCGGCGCGCGCGTACTCGGCGGCTGACTCGTCGAGCTTGAGCGCGAGCCGCAGCGCGGCGGCGAGCGCCTGATGCGCGGCGGGGAGATCGGGCGAGAGCTTCAACGCCTGCGAGGCGACGCGCGCGGCTTCTTCCGGCTGCTCCGCCGAGACGTAGAACGCGGCGACGGCGAGCAGCCGCTTCGCGCTCCCTCCCGCCTTCGCCTCCACCTTGCGCGCGAGCTCGAACGCGGCTTCGGTCTGACCGCGCAGCACGAGGTTCGCGGGCAACTGCGAGACGACCTCGTAGAAGAGTCGGCTCGACATGTCTTCGGGCGCTTGCTCGACGGCGTCGCGGAAGAGCGCGACGCCGCGCTGCACGTCGCCCGCCTGCAAACGCTCGTCGCCGTAAGCCGCCTCGGCGCTGACGAGGTGCTCCCCTGCGTCGTCGGCGATCTCGTCGGGCAGGTCTTGATCGAGGAAGTCTTGCAACTCCGCGATGCGCTCCCACGCGGGCAGCTTCAGAATCTCCGCCAGCTTCGCCTTGTACTCCGCCTCCTTCGCGGCTTCGGCGGCGGACTTCGGCGGCGCGCTCTTCGCCCCATCGTCGTCCGCCGCGGCGGACTTCTTCGCGGCTGCTTTCGCGTTTCGCGCGTTCGCCGTCCGCGGATTCGCCGACTTGCTCGCGTCGTCGCTCGCCGACGACGACGCGGCGGTAGCGTTATCGCCGCCCGCCCCTCTCTTCTCAGCGTCAACGCCCTTCTCCGCGTCGGCGCTCGCCGCCGCACCCGGCTCTTTTTTCTTCACGCCGCGTCGAGCCGTCCGCGTCGGCGTCTTCTTCTCCGAGCCCGGCGGCTGATCTTGTGCAGTTGCCCCCGCGTCCGACGCGGCTGGCTTCTGCGGCGTCGCCGCCGAAGGCTGCTCGCCCGCGGGCTTCGCCGCGCCCGACTTCTTCGCCAAGGCGCGTCGGCGCGGCGTCGGCTTCGCCGCACCAGCCGCCGCCGTCGGCTGCGCGTCGCCCTGTGCCGCGTCCGTCTTCTTCGTCGTCGCGCCCGCCTCCTGCTGCGGCGTCGCCTGCGTCGCGGCTGGCTTCTTCGCCGCCGTCCTCCTCGCGGGCGTCCGGCGCGCGGGCTTCGTCGCGGCTTCGTTAGAATTTTGACCCGCCGCGCCTTGCGCGCGCGCCGAAGCGACCGCGCAGCAGAGGACGACGAGGGAGCAGAGCGAGGCGATGAATTTACTTCTCATAGATCAAACTCAACTAACTTCGTTTCGCCGTCGGCGAGCGGGGGACGGGTCTCGCGCGGCATTCGTTTCGGCGTCCGTCTTTGTTTTTCAGTTGCGATCCTTCTTCCCTCGCCGCCGCGCGAGTCATCTCTCGGCGAGGGCTTCGGTCAGCACGCGACCGGTCGCGTTGCTCGGCGGCTGCACGCGCAGCAGCGTCGCGAGCGTCGGCGCGATGTCGGCGGGCGTGGCGGCTTGCGGGTAGCGACCGGGCGCTAATCCAGCGCCCATGATGATCATCGGCACGTGCGTGTCGTAATTGTACGGCGAGCCGTGCGTCGCCGGGATCGCGTCCCCCAGATATTTGAACGGCTCGTAGAGCACGACGACGTCGCCGCTCCGGCGCTGGTTGAAGCCGTGCAGCACGCGCCGCGCGATCACGTCAGACTGCGGCACTTCCGCCGCCACAAGCTGCGTGCGCGTAAAACACCGGCTGATGCCCGGCACCGTCAGCGCCGCCTCGCACGCGACGCGCTCCGCGTCCGCGCGCTCCACGCCGTCGCGCTTTAAGGCGACGACGTTGAAGAAGACGTTGTCGTTCAGCGACGGCTCGACGACGTAATCGGCGGTCGTGTCCTTGTCCGCGGACTTCGAGAAGCGCGCGCGCACGCCGTTCTTGATCGCCGTCATCACGTCGGCGTTGTTGACGCGCCCGCCGGGCAGCCCCAGCGCCGTCGCGTGCTCCGGGATCGGCGCGACGCCGTGATCCGCCGTGAAGACGACGAGCGTGTTCTGCAAGCCGACGCGGCGGTCAACGTAATCGAGCAGCGCGCCGATCTGCCGATCAACGCGCAGCGTGATGTCCATCATCTCGTGGCTGTAGGGACCGTAGCGGTGACCTACGTAGTCGTTCGCCGAGAAGCTCACCGTCAAAACGTCCGCGTCCGCGTCCGCGCCCAAAGCCTCGTTGTCAATCGCGGCTTCGGCGAACTCGACGAGCATGTCGTTCGAGAAGGGCGACGCGTCGAGCGCCGCGTAGAACGCCGCGCCGGGCTTGTCGGCGCCGCCCGTGATCGTGTGCGGAAACTTGTTCGTGTCGCCGGGAACGTTTCCGATGTTCTCCCACGCGGGCGCGTCCGCGCCTTGGCGTCGCACGTACTCCGCGTCGCTCCCCAACAGGTATTCCCAGCGCCGCCCGAAATACTTGTCCGCCGGTCGCGCGTCGTTAAACTTCTTCACCCACGCGGGCAGGTCTGCGAAGTAGTAGCTCGAAGAGACCATGTTGCCCGTCACAGGGCTGAACCAGTAGGCGGCGTTCGCGTGGCGACCGGCGGGCAGGATCGCCGCGCGATCCTTGACGGAGACGCCGATCACCTTCGCGCGGTCGTTCGTCGCGAGGCGCAACTCGTCGCCGAGCGTGGAAGCCAACAGACGGCGCGGGCTCGAAGCGTGCTCCGCCGCCCCTCCGCCGAGCAGTTGCCAGCGCGAGACGTACTTGCCGTTCTCGACACGATCTTCCGGGTCGGACGAGTTCGACACGACGCGCCCCGCCTCTCGGTCGTACCAGTCGTTGGCGACGATGCCGTTCTCCGCCGGGTACGTGCCCGTCAGAGTCGTCGCGTGGCCGGGCGCGGTGTAGGTCGGCATGTGATCGTAGTTCGAGTTCGTCCACTGCGCCCCGCGCGCCGCGAGACGACGCAGCCCGTTCTCCGCGAACAGATCGCCGAAGCGCTCCAAATAATCCGCGCGGAACTGATCCACGACGATGAGCAGCACGAGGCGCGGGCGCGACGACTGAGCCTGCGCGACGCCCGCGCTCGCGCCCGACGTGCGACGCTGCGACGACTGAACGGGCGCGGCTTGACCGACGCCGACGTGCGACGCGCGGCGCTGTGCGACCGCGCCCGCGAGCGGGAGGATCGCGGCGAGCGCGAGGGCGAGCGCGAACGACGCGGCGCGGCGTGCCGCCTTCGCGTGATGATTCGTCGCGGCTCTTTCCGCGCGCGGGTCGCGGCGGCGCGGCGGGTGCGGCGCGGGGGTGGTTCGAGAGATCATTTTCGTCTGCGTCGGAAAGTGTGTCGGGTGAACTAACGAAGAGCTTGCATGATAACATCGCGCCAGCCGGGCGCGCGAGCGCGTCGGCGCGGATAGACTGGCGAGAGATGAGCGAACTTGACGCAGAGTGGGAGCGGCGCGTGGCGGAAGCCGCGGAGAGGGCGGGCGCGACGGGTCGCGCCGACATCGCCGACTACCTGCGCCTGCGCGCGGAGAACGATCTCGCGCGCGCCGCCGGAGTCGCGTGGCTCTTGGACGCCTTCACCGCGCTCGCGGACGAGGCGCTGCTCCACGGCGCAGACCTCCGAATCCTTCGTGACGAAGAACATTCCTTCCGCGTCTCGCACTCGACGATGATCGGCAGCCGCCTCCTGCTGCGCTGCGGTCAGGTGCGCGCGCTGAACGTAGAGGCGGGCTGGCCCCGCGCGCCGAGCCACGGCGTGGTGCGCGGCGGCGGTCTCGCGCGTGCGCGCCTCTCGCACTTCGGCGACCGCGGCGCGGACGAAGAGCTGCTCCTCGTCAAGCCGAACGACGAAGACGCCCCCCGCTGGATCGTCGTCGCCGATCCGCCCGACGCACACACGCGCCGCGCCGCGCCGCGCGAGAGCTTCGACGAGTCGCGCGCGCGCGCGCACGTCGAGAAGCTCGTCGGCTAGCACGCTTCCGCCAGACAGTCCGCGCTCACACGCCCAGAGAAACCACTCGCGCCGAATCTTGGACGCGAGCCCCGCGCCCGCAAACGATATCGGTCGGCGCGCGCACGTTTTGGAACAAGGCGGCGCGCGCGCTCGCACGCACGCGCGAGGCGCGCCTGAGAAGCGCGTCGCTTTCCAAGATTTGCGCACGCGCCGCGCACGAGTCGTCGGCTGGCATGGCGCTTGCGAAGTTCCGCGTGCCGCCCGGCGGCGCGTTCGTGTCGTCCGAGGTCGGCGAAAAAGTTTCGAGACGCCGCCCTAGCGTCGCGCGTTGACCGAAGCCCCCAGACGCGGCGAGGCGCGCGCGCCAGACGACGGCGCTGGAGAAGGAGACAATAAGGACATGACTCGACGCACAAGCATTCTCGCAGTGTTCGCCGCGCTGCTCTTCACGCTCTCGCTCTCGTCCGCCGCGTCGGCGCAGAGCAACGACCCCTGGTGGGGACGCGACGGCGATCAGCGCGACCGCGACCGCTACGGTCGCAACGGCGGCTACGGTCGCTACGACAGCCGCACGCTGCGCGACGTCGCCCAGCGCATCAAAGATCGCAGCCGCGACCTGGAAGGCGACGTGCGGCGCGCGCTCAACAACAGCCGCTACGACGGCAGCCGCCGCGAGGACGACGTCAACGCCGACGTGAAAGATTTCCGCCGCGCCGCCGACGACTTCAAGAGCCGCGTCGGGGGCGGCAACGATCCGAGCCGCGCACGCGACGAGGCGCAGCGGCTCGTCGCTTACGGCGACCGGCTCGACCGGGAGCTCTCGCGCCTGCGACTCGACTCGCGCGCCTACTCCGATCTCGGCGAGCTGCGGCAAGACCTCCGCACCGTCGCGGACATCTACGGCTTCGGCTACGGCGGCAATGGTGGCTACGGCTACCCGAACGGCAACAACAACCGCTACCCGAACCGCAACGACAACTGGTGGCGGCGCATCCCCGACGTCATCAACGGTCGCCGACCGTAACTCAAGTTTAACGAGCAAGGGCGGGTTTAAGAGCAAGTAGGAAGTCGGAAGGCGGAAGGATGAAAGCGTAACCACTCGGCTTGAGTGGCTACGCTTTCATCCTTCCGCCTTCCGACTTCCTACTTGCTTTTCGTCGTGCGACAATCGCGCGCATGGCTGACCAAGCGGGCACGCTCTACCTCGTCTCCACGCCCATCGGCAACCTCGAAGACGTCACTCGCCGCGCGCTGCGCGTGCTCTCGGAAGTCGACACGGTCGCCTGCGAGGACACGCGCCACACGCGCAAGCTCCTCGACCACTACGGCATCAAGACTAAGAC
>JAIVGV010000057.1 GCA_020201365.1 Acidobacteriota bacterium | reverse complement strand
ACGACGCGCTGCACGACATCGCCTTCGACTACGCCTTCATCCTCACGCAGCTCGGCATCGCGGGCTGACGTGCCCGCGAGAGGCGAGCGCAGAGCGCGCGACTCGTGAGTCTCGTCCGCGGGGTCACGGCGATCACAGATTCGTCGCCCCGGCCGGTGCTATTAACCTTGGCGCGAGGGCGGCGCCGCAGCCGCGCGGAAAGCGCCGCACGCCCCGCGCCGTCTTTTGACAACGGCGCGGGGCGTTCTTTAATATCACCGCCTGCTTAACCCGACGCGCCGCGGACGCCTGCGGCGCCCACCTTCAACCTCAGACCGTCAGGCAGTAAAGGAACTCTCGCCATGCCCCCCAGCAAGCTCCCCGCGCCGCCGACTCTCGCCGCGCTGGCGGTCTTCGCCGCGCTCGTCCTGTCCCACGCCGCCGCGACCCCGGCGCGCGCAGCCGCCTCCGGCGACGACGCCGAGTACACCGGCAAGTTCGACGGCGAACTCGTCGCGAACACGGAAGATTTGGACGAAGTCGTCTTCCACCCGCTGCGCGATCTCTCGAAGGTCAAGTTCGAGAAGCCGCCCGCAGAGGGCGCGACCGTCACCGCCGGGCGGCTCAACCACCCGCCGACCGACAAGTCCTCGATCCTCGCCGTGCTCGTCGAGAGCGAGGACGAGCTGCCCGTGCTCTACGCCGACGTCAACCTCGACGGCACGCTCGCCGAGAGCGAGCGCTTCGAGCTCGCGCGCGGCGGCGAGGACGGCGATAACCCTTACGTCTGGCAGACGACGCTGAAGCTCGCCACGCCCGGTCAGCCCTTCGCCGTCTTCCCCGTCTACGTCGAGTACCTGAAGGACGTGCGCTGGGACGACATGCAGGAGGGCGAGCGCATGGTCGAGCAGTCGAAGAAGGCTTTCGCGCGCGGCGCGGTGGACATCGCCGGGAAGAAGACGCTCGTGCAGTACGGCTACGACCCGCGGGCGAAGAAGATCAGCGCCGTCAACGGCGTCATCGGGATTGACGGCGACGGCGACGGCGAGATTGACATGAGCCGCTTCTCGCCCGAAGCCGCCGAGACGCAGGACGAGGCGGTCGTCTTCCGCGTCGGAGACCGCTACGTCTCGACGAAGCGCGTTGACGCGGCGCAGAACCTGATCGTGCTGCGCCCGCATCCGGCTTCGGACTACAAGCGCGTCGAGCTGAGGGTCGGCTCGGAGCTGCCGGACTTCCAGTTCACGGACTTCCGCGGCAAGAAGCGGCAGCTCTCCGAGTTCAAGGGCAAGTACGTGCTCATAGACTTCTGGGGTCTGTGGTGCCCGGCGTGCCGCCACGAGCTGCCGTACCTGCGCGCCGCCTACTCGCGCTTCCAGGCGCGCGGCTTCGAGATCATCGGCATGAACACGGACGAGCCGGAGATCGTCTCGCAGATCAAGGGGCAGTTGGAGAAGCAGGGGATGACCTGGGCGGAGGCGACGCGCGAGAGCATCATCGGCGTGATCAAGAGCTACCGCATCCACTACTTCCCCTCGACGCTCCTCGTCGGACCCGACGGCAAGATCATCTCGCTCAGCCAGCGCAACCAGCCAGACCTGCGCGGTCCCGACCTCCTCAAGTCGCTCGACCGCCTGCTCCCGCCCTAAGCCCCCGGGCGGGCGGCGCGACGCCGACGACACGAAAGCCCGCGACTCACGGTCGCGGGCTTTTTCTTTCCCGCCGCCTCTTCAGCCCACGCCAAGCGCGCTGACCTGAAAACTGAAGACTGAAAACTGCCTTCGTGGCACGTCGCGTGCAGAGTTAAAGAGCGACGCGACCGCGCGCGCGTCTCGTGCCCCTCGTGCGGGGCGTCGCGCCCGCCCGTTTCACCACACGCCGCGTCGGCGCGCCCCAGCCGTCCCCGCCCGAACGGCGCGCGCGACGCGAGACCGAGAGCCCGCCGGGAGGATTACCGAAGATGAGTACGACTCCGAGCGCGCCGCGCGTAGTGCCGAGCTGCCCCGACGCCGCGCCCCGCGCGTGCTCGTGCGGCGCGGGCGAAGGGTGCGAGCGCCAGTTCCGCGAGCTGATCGAGCGCGCCAACGAGATCATCTACACGCACGACCTCGAAGGGAACTTCACCTCGCTCAACGCCGCGGGCGAGCGCGCCACCGGCTACACGCGCGAGGAGGCGCTGCGGATGAACGTCGCGCAGGTCGTCGTCCCCGAACAGGTCGAGCGCGCGCGGCGGATGACGCTCGCCAAACTCTCGGACGACGCGCCGACCGTCTACGAGCTGGACGTGCTGCGCAAGGACGGGCGGCGCGTGACGCTCGAAGTCTCCACGCGGCTCATCCGCGAGGGCGGCGCGCCCGCGCAGGTGCAGGGCATCGCGCGCGACGTGACCGAGCGCCGCCGCGCCGAGGCGGAGCGCCTCGCGTTCTTCGAGATCATGCAGGGCGCGGGCGTCACCTCGAACCTCGACGAGCTGCTCGCGCTCATCCACCGCGCCGTCGGGCGGATCACCTACGCCGAGAACTGCTACGTCGCGCTCGTCGGGCGCGAGACGGGTCTGCTCCACTTCGAGTTCTTCGTGGACGAGTTCGACGCCGCGCCCGCGCCGCTGCCCGTCGGCACGGGGCTCACCGGCTACGTGCTGCGGCGCGGCGAGGCGGCGCTCCTCACCGCCGACGAGCAGCGCGCGCTGCAGGCGCGCGGCGAGTTGGAGGTGTCGGGCACGCTCTCCGCCTGCTGGCTCGGCGTGCCCCTGCGCACGCCTTCGGGCGTCATCGGCGCGCTCGTCGTGCAGCACTACGAGGACGCCGCAGCCTACTCGGCGCGCGACCTCGAATTCCTCACGACCGTCGCCACACAGATCGCGCTCGCCATCGAGCGGCGGCAGGCGGAGGGCGCGCTGCGCGGCTCGGAGGAGCGCTACCGCCGCCTCTTCGACGACGCGCTGACCGGCAACTTCGTCACGGAGCCCGGCGGGCGCATCATCGCCTGCAACCTCGCCTTCGCGCGCATCTTCGGCTTCGGCACGGTCGAGGAGGCGATGCGCCACAACATGGGGGCGGTGCACGCGAGCCGGCAGGCGCGCGAGCGCATCATCGAGCGGATGCGCCGCGAGCGGCGCATCGAGTACCTCGAGACGGAGCTGCGCCGCGCCGACGGCACGACCGTCCACGCCGTCGTCAACGCCGCGGGGCTCTTCGACGCGGAGGATCGCCTCGTCGAAATCCACGGCAACGTCTTCGACGACACGCGACGGCGCGAGCTCGAAGTGCAGTTGCAGCAGTCGCAGAAGATGGAGGCGATCGGCAAGCTCGCCGGGGGGATCGCGCACGACTTCAACAACCTGCTGACCGCGATTAACGGCTACAGCGAGCTGATGCTGCGCCGCGTGCGCGCCGAAGACCCCGTGCGCCGCCACGCCGAGGAGATCAAGCGCGCGGGCGAGCGCGCCGCGCACCTCACGCGCCAGCTCCTCGCCTTCTCGCGCAAGCAGGTCATGCAGCCCGCCGTGCTCGACATCAACGCGGTCGTCTCCGAGATGAACGGGATGCTGCGCCGCCTGATCGGCGAGGACGTTCAACTGCTCACGTCCTTGCGCCCCGAAGTCGGAAAGATCAAAGCCGACCCGCACCAGCTCTCGCAAGTTCTGATGAACCTCGCCGTCAACGCGCGCGACGCCATGCCGCAGGGCGGCAAGCTCACCGTCGAGACGGCGAACGTCCGCCTCGACGAGTCTTACGCCAGCCGCCACGTCGCGACGCGCCCCGGTCGCTACGTCTGCCTCGCCGTCTCGGACACCGGCTGCGGGATGTACGAGTCGGTGCGCGCGCGCGTCTTCGAGCCGTTCTTCACGACGAAGGAGGTCGGCAAGGGCACCGGCTTGGGGCTCTCGACCGTCTACGGCATCGTCAAGCAGTCGGGCGGCAACGTCTGGGTCTATTCGGAGCCGGGGCGCGGCACGACGTTCAAGATTTACCTGCCGCGCGTGGACGAGGAGGGGCGCGAGTCGGCTGAGGGCGCGTCTCGCGAGGAGACGCCGACGGGGACGGAGACCGTGCTGCTCGTCGAGGACGAGGCGCAGGTGCGCGACATGACGCACGAGATGCTGCGCATGTGGGGCTACGAGGTGATCGAGGCGCGCCTGTGCGCCGAGGCGCTCAGGCTGAGCGAAGAGTACCGGGGGAAGATCGATCTGCTGCTCACCGACGTCGTCATGCCGCAGATGAGCGGCAGCGAACTCGCCGCGCACCTCTCGACCACGCGCCCGGACATGCGCGTGCTCTACATGTCCGGCTACACCGACGACGCGATAGTGCGCCACGGCGTCCTCCAAGAGGGCGTCGCCTTCATCGAAAAGCCCTTCACCGCCGACTCGCTCGCCCGCAAAGTCCGCGGCGTGCTCGACAAGGGCAGGTAGCGGGAGGCGCGCCCTTCCGAAGTACGAATGCGAACGCGGCTCTGAGAGTGCGGGCTCTCAGAGCCGCGTTCGTAGTTTGCCGCCCGCCCGACGAGGCGCGCGCGCCGCGCCCGCCGTGACATAAATATAATCTCGCGGCAGGTTGATCATAACGCAAGCGCAACACTGCCGCGCCGGGCGGGGATTAACTTGAGCGCTAGATTTGTTTTCCCGGTAACCGTTTTTAATTGTTCTGCGTTAGACGAGAGTTGGTGAAGGGCTGTTGCCGCGCCCCGCCCGGCGGGTCGGCGGGACTGCCCTTCGCGAGCGATGTCGGGAGTTCTCTCCTCGGAAGGACGGTGCCCAATGTTCCCCTACGCCAGCCGGCACTCCTCGGCGGACGCCGCCCGCGCTAAAGTCCGGGCACTCCAGCGCGCCGCCACGACCTTCAGACAGACAGAACAGCCGAGACTCTACGGGCACGTCCACCCGCACGGGCACGCGACGGCGAAACTCGCGCGCGCCTTCGCCGCGCTGCTCGCGCCGGATTGCCCGCCGCGCGCGCTCGACGAGGTCGAGCTCGGCGCGCACCTGCACGACATCGGCAAGTACCTGATCCCCGAATCAATCCTCTTCAAGGCGGGCGCGCTCACGGACGAGGAGCGCGAGGTCGTCTCCTTCCACCCCGCCTACGGCGCGCACATCCTCAAGGGGCTCCCCGGCGTCACCGACACGATCCACCGGATCGTGCTCTGCCACCACGAGCGGTGGGACGGCTGGGGCTACCCCGCCGGTCTCGACGGCGCGCGCATCCCGTTCGCCGCGCGCCTCGTCGCCGTCTGCGACGTTTACACCTCGCTGCGCGCGCGCCGACCCTACAAGCCCCCGCTCCCGCGCCGCGCAGCGCTCGCCACGCTCGAAGCGATGGCCGGGCGCGAGCTCGACCCCACCATGGTCGAAGCCTTCCGCCGCCTCCTCGCGCACGCACGACGACACGCCCACGCCTTCAGGCACGCTTCCGGTTGAGTTCGAGCAGGCGCGCGAGGATTTCGTCGTCGGCGAGGTCTGCCGGGGAAGCCGTCGGCGTCGGCGACAGCCGCCTCGAGCTTGCGGCGGGCGAGGTCGAGCCAAGCGGGGCGTCGTTGAAAGAATAATTTTGCCTGCGGAAGTTTACCTAACATGATATTTTTATACTCGGCACAACTCTATAGATATGTCGGAAAAAGGCTCAAAACGTGAGCACTTATCTCAGAGGCTTCTAGGATTAATTTCTGATCCAGCATTCATTAAATTTAATAACATTCAAGCTGAGCCTAATATCTTCAAGATAGTTGGACGCACGCATTACGAAAGATGGCATTCCGCCTTTTGGGGCTGGCTTCTCGATTCTCAAGGCTCACATTTACTCGGAGACTACGTTCTTACAAGACTACTTTACTTACTTTTCGATCCCCGATGCTTGAGGGGTAATAACCACAATAGCCAGCTTCTATTGAGTTCTCTACCAACCTTCACAATATTAGACATTGATGTTACGCCGAATGAGAATGTACCTACTGAAACGAGCATAAGGGATGTAGGCAGATTCGATATTTTCCTGACGGCAAATTATCAAACTAAAGCAGGTGAAGGAGGTAAGCTTAATATTCTTTTTGAATTGAAGATTGATTCTCCAACTAACGCTAGCCAGTCTCTGAAATATGCGGATTGGATCAATCAGAACCATCCTAATGATCTCAACTTACTTATTTACCTAGTTCCCAAGTTGCTCTCTGACTCAAAAACGACTGTCGGCGACGACAGATGGTTTTGTCTAGACTATCAGTTGTTGAACGATAAACTTCTTCTCCCTGTACTTGATCATCCAAATTTGAACGACAAGGTAAAACCGTTCATAATCCAATATATTAAGAACCTCAGCTTCCGATATCGAGGCATAAAAATGGCTATTACAAACGAGGAAAAAAGATTGGCGGCTGATCTCTATGAAAAATACTCGGACGTTTTTGACTCCATCTACGATGCGTTGAAGTCTGAGGGGATCATTGAATACACAACTTCTGAAACCCCAAAGGGAAGAGCTTCAGGTAAGCTCGCGGTAAAAGTTAACGGGCAAATCTTTATCCGAGGCACTCTGAGGGAGTTGCTAAGGGATATTTTGATTTACCTTGTTGACAATAATTTTGTAGCAAGGTTACCGATGCCTTGGGGGAATACGCCAAAACGCTTTGTCATCACTAATGAAAACCCCCCGGTTCATCCTAACGGCAAGCCTTTTTTCTATCCTGAACCATATCAAGGCTATACATTGGAGACACATTATGCGCGGGATCGAGGTCTAAAAGTCCTCGCTGAACTGTGCCAGAAATTAGATTTAGAATTTGAAGTCGTGGAGGTCTGAAATGACTGACTATCAACGCGTTATTTATTCAATTAATCTTGAAGACATTCAAACGGTCGCGCTAGAGGAGTACGGTCGTGCCTTAACAAACGATGAATTGCACGTCATTGAGGATAATCTTGGAGACTACATAAAGTGGTATGACCTGATCGACGCAGCAATAAGTGCTCATCTTAAACTGAGTAGAAAAGAATCGGGCATCGTCTAAATAATCCCTAGGTGAAATGCTCCTGCGCCGCCGAGCGCTCCGTGCGCTCAGACTTGCGCCACTTGGCGATGAAGTCCGTGACGTTCATAGAAGAGTCCGGCGTCGTGAAGACGAGCGGGAGCGTGACGCGCCGGAGCATTCTACACAAAAACAGCGCGCCGTCGTCAGTCGCCGTCTTGTTATTGCTGCTTCGGCGGCGGCTCGACGTAGAAGGGTGGGGGCGTCATCGTGTCGAGGCAGGAGGTGTCGAGACCTGCGACGCTGGCTCGCGCGAGGAAGTCGAGCGTCACGCGGTCGAGGCATTCGATGTTGGTGAGCCCGACGGGGACGTGCGCGTGGTGGCGTATGAGGACGTAGAGGGAGTTGGGCAGGTGCGCGGCGACCTGCTCGCCCCACGCGGGCGGCGTGACGGGATCGAGTCTGCCGTCGAGGATGAGCACGGGCGCTGACGAAGAGACGGGGGCGAGGAAGCTTCCGGGGACGCGACCGCGCGCCCAGAGGGAGCAGGCGCGGCGCTGCTGCCGCAGCCGGTAGTCGCCGAAGTAGGTCGGGCGGCTGAGGCGCTCGGCTTCTTTGAGATCAATGAACGGCACGTCCTCGGCGCAGGTGACGGAGAGGTACATCCCGTCGGCGATGAAGGGATCGGTCGGCGGCGCTGCCGGGTCGTCTTCGTGAACCACCATGCGCAGGAACGGCGCGAAGTCTCCCGCCGCGGCGCGGTGTATGACGTAAGGGAGTCGGCGCTGTCCCGGCGGCGTGTACATCTGGCTGCGCAGCTTCTCGGCGAACACGTCGCGCTCGATTGTGATCTCGGCCTCGCGCTTCGAGACGGGCAGCGCGTACTTCACGCGCGCGGGCTGTCTCGCCAACCGCCCCAACACCTCGCCGAACTCCTCGCGCGCGCGCGGGTAGCTGGACGCGCACGCCTTGTCCGCCGCGCACTCGTCGAAGAGGAGCAGCATGGCGCGCTGCGCGGCTGGCGCGTGGTACATCGGCAGCCGCGCGTAGGTCGGCGCGACGCCCATGAGCACGGCGGCGCGGACGTGCTCCGGGTGCTGGCGCAGATAGACGAGCGCGGCGCGCGTGCCGTAGGAGAGACCGATGAGGTTGATCTTGTCGTAGCCGAGCCACGCGCGCACGTCGTCCAGGTCGTCCGCCGCGATGGGGCTGGTGTACTGCGTGAGGTCTGCGACCTGTTCGAGCTTCTTGCGGCAGTTGCGGACGTACTCGACCGGGTACATCTCGCCGAGGTACTTGTCCGGCTCGTCGCCGCACTGCAAAGGGTTCGACGCGCCCGTGCCGCGCTGATCCACCAAGACGACGTCGCGGTGTCGGCGATACTCTTTCAACTCGCCCGCGTACCAAGGCGCCTGCGCCGTCGCCGCGATGCCGGGTCCGCCTTGCAGGTCGAAGAGCGGAGCCTCTCCCGTGACGGGTTCGAGCGCGGGCAAGACGATCACGTTGAGCGCGATCTTGCGCCCCGCCCGCGCCCGCCTGTTCTCGAAGACCGGGAGCTTGCCGCACAACAACTCTTCGTTAACGCCCGGGACTTTACAAGGCTTGAGCGGTGAGGCGGGAGACTGTCGCGCCGCGCCCTGTCGCGGGGGCGCGCCCTGTTGACGCGCGCGCGCGGGCGCGAGCGCGACGAGCGACGCCGCGAGCAGCGCGGCGAAGAGCGCGACGCGGCGGCGGGGCGTCGGGCGGGTGAGAGTTTCTGACATGAGCTTTCGTCCGGGCTGACGCCGCAGGGCGGAGCAACGGCGCGCCGTGTCAGATGAGCGCCGCGCGCTTCCGCCGCCTAGCGGGGGTGACTTTCAACGAAGCTCACACACTGCCCCTGGTTCTTGAAAGCCGGGCTCGTGAACTGTCGCCACCCGCCGTCCTTGCACTGCCCCTTGT
>JAIVGV010000335.1 GCA_020201365.1 Acidobacteriota bacterium | reverse complement strand
TGTCCATGCCGACGTAGTACTGACCCGTGAAGGGCGCGGGCGTCGCGGACGGCGCGGGCGCGGGCGGCTGCGGGTAGTTCCACAGCACGCGCCACTGCCGGTTCGGCACGAGCGTGCTCAGGTCGGCGACCTTCAGCTTGAAGGTGATCTTCTCGACGCCGCCGGTCACCTCGTCCGAGACGGCGATGCTCTGGATGTCGAGGTCTGCGTTGGCGGGCGCGCTCTTCTGATCGCCCGCCGGGTCGATCACTTCGACGAGACCCGTGCAAGAGTCGCCCTGCGGCTTCGCGGTGACGGCGTTGCTGCCGCACGAGTCGCCCGCCGAGTTCGTCGCGACGACGCGGTAGGTGTAGGTCGTGTTCGCGGTCGCGCCGGTGTCGTCGTACTTGTTGGCCGCGCCGAGGGCGGCGATGAGCTGTTCCGATCCGCCCTGCGGCGTGCGGAAGACTTTGTAGCCCGTGATGCTTGCGCCGCCGTCGTCGGACTGCGACCAAGACAGGTGCGCGACGCCGCCGTCGCGCCCGACGACGAGATAGGGCGCGCCGGGGACGGTCGTGTTTGTAGCGGGATCGAACTGCGAGAAGAGGCGGCGACCGCCGGTCTGGCGCGCGATGGTCGCGACCTCGGAGTAGGCGTTGCCGGTGGCGTTCGCCGGCGCCTGGACGCACGCCGCGCCCGCGCAGCCGTCGGCGTAGGCGACGAGGACGCGCCCCTGCTTGTCAACGTCAATGCCGATGAAGTCGAGCAGGTTGCGGTGGACGGGCGAGCCGCCGCCGCGCCAACTGCCGAAGCGCTGGACGGGATCGTTCGGCGTCGCGTCAACCGTCTGCCAGGAGACGCCGCCGTCGTAGGTCGCGGAGACGTAGATGTGCCACGAGCCGGGGAAGTCGCGCGCGCTGCCGTCGCCCGCCGTGGTAGAGCCGAGGAAGGCGAAGGCGGCGCGGTTGTTGTCGCCCGCGACCACCGCCGGGAAGTTGACGTTCTGGATGCCGACCTGCGCGCCGACGTCCTTGACGTCGTGCCAAGACAGCCCGCGGTCGTCGGAGACGGCGACCGCCGGGTGCGTGTCGGCGTTGGCGTAGGCGAAGTAGAGCCTACCATTCTTGCCGACGGCGACCGCCGGATCGCCCGCCGCCGCCTGACTGTTCGGGACGGCGCGCACGCTCCACGTCGCGCCGTTGTCTTCGGAGACGACGACCGCCTGCTGCCCGTCGTCGTGAAACGGGATGCTGCCGCCGCAGCCGCGGTTCGGGACGTAAGCCGTGCCGTCGGGCGCGACCTTGATGTGACCGTGCAGACCCGTGCAGTCGGTCGCGGTGTAGATCGGGACGGCGGGTCCGAACGTCGCGCCGCCGTCAACCGAGAGCGCGCAGTTCGCCGCGCCCACGTCCTGCGAGCAGTAGTAGATCGCGTTCGGGTAGGTCGCCCCGGCGGGCAGGGGCGAGTGGAAGGGGCCGCCGCCGACCGTCTGGTGGTCGATGCCGGACATGAGACTGCCGCCCTGACTCGGCACCCACGTCTCGCCGTCGTCGTCCGAGAACGACATCAGGCTCGTCGTGCCGGAGAGTTGCGAGGAGAAGGTGCGCCCCGTCTGCGGGTTCACGTTGTCGTAGCCGTGATCCACGTAGAGGATCGGATCGAGCGACGTGGCGTTGTTCGGCGCGTTCTTGACGAGCCACGTCGCGTTCGCCGTCGTCGGGCAGGAGTCGTCGAAGAGCACGCGGAAGGTCGTCAGATCGGAGATGTACATCGCGACGTTCGTCTTCCAGTCGACGCCGATGGAGGGCTCGCCCGCGTCCAGACCGTTATCGGACGAGCGCGCGAGGATGCTCGGCTGCGGCGTGACGTTCTGGAAGCGCGGCGCGGCGCCGGTGCCGACCGGCGCGGGCGGCGGCGTGGGCGGCGGCGGCGGCGCGGCGTTGACCTTGACCGTGCCGCGATACTGATCCAGAGCCGCGGAGGCTGGCGGGACGGTCGAGTAAACGACGTGCACGGTGTAGGTGCCCGTCCCCGTGCTGCTCGGTCGGAAGTCGCAAGCCTCCGGCTCGCCCGTGTCGGCTAGAGAGCAGGCGACCTCCCCGCCGTTCGAGCCCTTGTGGACGTAGAGATCGTAGTCGTTCGCCGGAACCGTCCAACTGATCTCGACGTGGACGATCTTGTTCGTCCAGTCCGAAGGGGTGCCGGAGACGTTGAGCGTGTAGGTGTCGCACGTCACGCCCTCCTGGCAGTCGGTCTCCTGCACGAGCGCCCCGTTCGAGCCGGTCGCCGTGCCCGTCCAGCTCACCTGCGAGGCGGTGGTCGGGTTGATCGTGCCCGAAGACGGGCTGGCGGCGTGGACGATGAAGACGGGGACGAGGAACGCAGCCGCGCAAAGGAGCGCGGCGGCGAGCCGCAGTCGGGCGCGGCTGACGGATTTGAAGATGATGAGATTGATGCGCGTCATATAGTCCCCCTGAACGAACTGGGCTGGAGATTTCCGGCGAACCGGCTCGCGTCGCTGTTGAAACGATGCGGCGAGAATACCGCGGGGGGCTTGAGGGAAACTTGAGAAGCGCCCCTCAGATAGCACGGTCAATAGATGATTCGGTTACGATTTCCTTGCGAAGAGATTGCGCGCGGGGGAACTGACGGCTGCGAGACGAGAATGAGCGCTCGGACGGCGCGATAGGCAGGCAGACGAACGCCGCGCGGACTCCACGGAGTCCGCGCGGCGGCTCGCAGCGTCGCCCTGATCTGTCAACCCTTCTGACGCGGCTCGCGGTAGGCGGAGCTGAAGGTGCGCGTGGTGTGATCTGTGACGCTCGACGGCGGCTCGACGTAGGAGGTCGCGTTGGGCTGGATGAAGCGTGGCGGCTGGGCGGGCGCGCTCAACTCATTCGCCTTCCCCTTTTTTACGAGCCTGTGCGCGACGCCCTCGCGCCCGACGCCGAGCAGACGTGAGAGCACGCGGATGAGCGAGATTTCGATCCCGAAGAGCGTCGTCATGCCAAAGAGGGCGATGAAGACCATCGCGTCTTTGTTCAAGCCGCGCGAGGCGAAATCGTCGAGTGCCATGAAGATGATCGTGATTCCGATGAGGAAGCTGAGACCCACCGTTACGCTGACCCAGCGCACAGGGCTTGTGATGTCAACGGGCACGAGCGCTTCTTTGGTCGCGGGGCTGTTAACGAGCGCGCCGCAGCGGTTGCAGTAGTTGAGTCCCGGCTGGATTTCCGCGCCGCAGGTCTGACAGTACATCGGCTCTCCCGGACTTTCGAGTTTGATGCGCGCGGCAACATCCGCGCTCCGTTTTAACGCATCACGGCGCGGATGCCGACGAGGATCAGGTAGCCGACGGCGAGCACGACGGCGAGCTTGATGAGCAGCACCGCGAGCGTGATGACGCCGCTGATGGCGACGCCGACGACAGCCAGCGCGAGCGGCATCACGACGACCAGTACGAACACCGCCAGGAAGACGATCCCGACAATCCTCAAAACGTCCTTCATCTATCCCACCTCGTTTCTCTTCTCAAACGTCCGCGACCGACTCCCGAAGCGCGCCGCGTTCGTCCTGCTATACGAGCCGGACGCGCCCCGCGTTCCCGTCAATCCGCGCCCCGCGCCGCACTTGTGCTAATCTTTCCCGCGAAGCCCGTCCCGCCAACGCTATCGTTTGCCGAATGCTGCCACGACGGGGCGGCGCGAGTCAAAGGTTTTCAGCCATGCCGCGACGCAAGACCGCAGAGATGTTCCCGGAAGCCGACGAAGCGCCGCGCGCGGCGGGCGACGCCGACGGCGCGACCGGCACCGACGCGCCGCTCGCCGAGCGTATGCGACCGCGCACGCTCGCGGAGTTCGTCGGGCAGCAGCAGCTCGTCGGCGAGGGTCGCGTCCTGCGACGCATCATCGAGGGGCGCGGCGCACTCCCCTCGCTCGTCTTCTGGGGCGCGCCCGGCACGGGCAAGACCACGCTCGCCCGCCTGCTCGCGCGCCACATAGACGCCGACTTCGTCGCGCTCTCGGCGGTCTTCTCCGGCGTCAAGGACGTGCGCGAGGCGATCGCGCAGGCGCGCGAGGCGCGCAAGACCGCTCGCCGCACGGTGCTCTTCATAGACGAGATTCACCGCTTCAACAAGGCGCAGCAGGACGCGCTGCTCCCGGCGGTCGAGGACGGCACGATCACGCTCGTCGGCGCGACGACCGAGAACCCTTCGTTCGAAGTCATCGGCGCGCTCCTCTCACGCTCGCGCGTCCTCATGCTCCAGCCCCTCGCCGAAGCCGACATCGAAACGCTGCTGCGCCGCGCGCTCACGGACGACGAGCGCGGTCTCGCGAACCTCCACCCGCGATTAGACGACGAGTTAATCAAACGTCTCGCCCGAGCCGCGGCGGGCGACGCGCGCGTGGCTCTGTCGGCGCTCGAAGCGGCGGTCGAGTCAACCGCGCCGGACAGCAAGGGCGTGCGCCACGTCTCCGAGGAGACGATAGCGGAGGCGATGGGTCGCGCGCGCTACGCCTACGACAAGGGCGGCGAGGAGCACTACAACCTCGCGTCGGCGCTCATCAAGTCGCTGCGAAATTCGGACGTGAACGCCGCGCTCTACTGGCTCGCGCGTCTCATCGAGGGCGGAGCCGACCCGCTCTTCATCGCGCGCCGCCTCTGCATCCTCGCCTCCGAGGACGTGGGGCTCGCAGACCCGCAGGCAATCGTCGTCGCCAACTCCGCCGCGCAGATCACCGATCTCATCGGACTGCCCGAAGCGCTCTACCCGCTCACGCAGGCGACGATCTATCTGGCGCGCGCGCCCAAGTCGAACTCCGTCAAACGCGCCTACTTCGCCGCCGCCGCGGACGCGCAGGAGACCGCGCGCGAGCCCGTGCCGATGCACCTCAGAAACGCCGTCACGCCTTTGATGAAGCGCTCCGGCTACGGCGTGGGCTACCGTTACGTCCACGGCGACCGCGCGGCGCGCGAGGAGATGAAGTGCCTGCCGGAGAAGCTGCAAGGCAAGGAGTATTTTAAAGAGAACGATGAAGTCGGAACGATGAAGGATGAATGATAAGAAGCTACTTATTGCAACTCGTTTATGAGACTTCCAAGAAGTACGGGTTCGATTGCAATAGCGGCTGGAGTCGTTCTTACTGTTTCGGCGATCTGGCTCCTTTTCTGGACATGGTCAGCAGCTAGTCTCAGGTGCGTGCCCTGTGAGTGTCACTCTGATTTGAGCGCAGCAAATTCTTATTGCCGCCTGCCAGCCATTCTTATAATTTTATTCCTCGCTTCGCTTGTCGGGGCAGTTGGATCATTTGCCGTAGCATGGTTTCAACGCAGACAGGCGAAGCGAGCGATAGCTTAGTCAATGAGTAAAACAGAGAAAGAACTCGCGTTCCTGCACGATCTCTACGTCGCGCCGGACTGGGGCGAGCGTTTCGCGGAGCTGGTGGACGAGCACGTGGAGCTGCCGAAGAAGGCGCGCGCGCTCTACGTCGCGGCGGGGACGGGCGGGCACGCGCTGAAAGTCGTCGCGTCGCTCGGCGAGGGCGCGACGCTCGTCGCCGTGGACGAGAGCGACGAGCAGTTGGAACTGGCGCGCGCGAAGGCGACCGCGGCGAAGCTCGCGGGGCAGACGGACTTCCGCGCGGGGCAGATCGAGTCGCTGGCGTTCGAGGACGAGCAGTTCGATCTCGTCATCGGCGACGCCTCGCTCGTCGCGCCGGAGCGCCTGCCCGAGATGCTCGCCGAGATGGTGAGGGTCGCGGCGCACGGCGCGACCGTCGCGCTGAATCTCCCGACCGCTTCGAGCTACGGCGAGTTCTTCTCGATCTACTGGGAGGCGCTCGCGAGCGCCGGTCTCGAAGACGACACGCACCTCGTCGAAGAGCTGATCACGCAGCTCCCGACCATCACCGACGTGGAGCAGCTCGCCGCGCGCGAGGGGCTCGACGACGTGCGCTCGTGGACGAGCCTCGAAGAGTTCGACTTCCCTTCCGGCGAGGATTTCCTGAGCGCGCCGCTCGTGCGCGACTTCCTCATGCGCGGCTGGCTCGAACCGCTCGCGTCCGACGCAGACCGCGACGCCGTGCTCGCGTCGGTCGCGCGCCTCATCGACGAGGAGCGGCACGAGGGCGACTTCTCGCTCTCGATCAAGGCGACGCTCGTCGTCGGTCAGAAGGCTCGTTAGCGCGCGAAGTAAATGAGGCTTTTGTTCTGAGCCCCGTAGGGGCGGAATGTTTATAGTCTAAACGTAAAAAATATTTGAGCCCCGTAGGGGCGACATGTGGTCAACCGATCACATGTCGCCCCTCACGGGGCTCGATACATGTCTCATCAACTGAGCTATGAACATTCCGCCCCTACGGGCTTTGCCGCACGTGACGGAAACGGCTCAGCTCGTCGCGCCCGCCTAGCTCTTCTCCGACGCCTTCTGCTGCGCGGCGCGTCGTCGCGCTTCCTCGAACAACGCCTCGTCGTCAACGCCGGACAACTGCGACGGCGCGGCTGTGCCGTCGCGGTTCAGTTGCTTGCGCTCCGCCTCCGCCTCGTCTATGCCCTCGCGGAAGGCGCGCTTGCTCTGCCCCAGAGCCTTGGCGAGCTGCGGCAGGCGGCTCGCGCCGAAGAGGAGGAAGACGATGAGCAGGATGACGATCAGTTCGGGACCGCCCAAGCCGCCGATGCCGACCGCGGGTGTGAATTGGTTGATCATAAAAGTTCTCCGAAGACTTTAGACGCGGCAGCCCACGCGCGAGCCAGTTTAATTGTCCTCTTCGCGGCTCGACTCGTAGAACAGGTACTTGCGCCACGCCTCGTCGGCGCGGCCGAGGTAGCGCATGATCTGCCGGCTCACGTGCAGGGAGAATCCGCGCGGGCGTCGCACCAAGTGCATCCCAGCCTCCTCGGGCGTGCGGTTGCCCTTGCGATGATTACAACGCTTGCAGCACGCCACGAGGTTGTCCCAACTCGATTCGCCGCCGCGCGAGCGCGGGTGGACGTGATCGAGCGTCAGCTCTGAGGGCGGCAGTTGCTTGCCGCAGTACTGGCACGTCGAATGATCCCGCAGCAGTATGTTCTTGCGCGAGAGCGAGCGGTTCTTGTAGGGGATGTGTATGTACTCTGTGAGGCGGATGACGGAGGGCGCGTGCATCGTGATCTTCGACGAGTGGAGCATGTGCCCGTTGTGCTCCTCCATGCGCGCCACGCCCTTGAAGATCATCACCACCGCGCGCCGCTCGCTGCACACGTTGATCGGCTCGTAGGAGGCGTTCAGGACTAAGACGCGCCCGGTCATACGGGGACTAGATTACAGGGACAAGTGACGGGTGACAAGCAAACTCGTAAATCGTGTATCGTCAACCGTCAAACGGGAACTGGCGAAAACAGTAGCATTTCCCCGACGATTTACGGTCTACGATTCACCATTCACGCGCCTTTGAACCTGTCCGTGGCTTCGACGAGCGCGGCGCGGATGCCGGGCTCGAGCGCGGAGTGTCCGGCGTCGGGGATGATTTGGAGGTCGGCTTCGGGGAACGCGCGGTGCAAGTCCCACGCGCTCGTCATCGGGCAGACGACGTCGTAGCGCCCCTGCACGATGACGGTCGGGATGTCGCGTATCTTCTCGACGTTCTCGATCAGGTAGTTGTCCGTCTCGAAGAAGGCGTTGTGCGTGAAGTAGTGGCACTCGATCCGCGCGAACGCGATGGCGAAGTGCGGATCGCCGAAGTGATCGATCAGGTCCGGATCGGGGTAGAGCTTCGACGTGCTCCCCTCCCAGACGCTCCACGCGCGCGCCGCCTCGATCCGCACCGCCTCGTCGTCGCTCGTCAGCCGGCGGTAGTAAGCCGCCAGCATGTCGCCGCGCTCCTCCGGCGGGATGACTGCGAGGTACTGCTCCCACACGTCCGCGTAGATGTTCGACGCGCCCTCCTGATAGAACCAGCTAATCTCCTTCGGGCGGCACAGGAAGATGCCGCGCAAGACGAGCGCGCGAACCCTGTCGGGGTGCGTCTGCGCGTAGGCGAGCGCGAGCGTGCTCCCCCAGGAGCCGCCGAAGACGACCCACGACTCGACGCCGAGGTGGCCGCGAATCTTCTCGATGTCCTCGACGAGGCGCCACGTCGTGTTCTCTTCGAGCGAGGCGTGCGGCGTGCTCTTCCCCGACCCGCGCTGATCGAAGAGCACGATGCGGTAAGCCTTCGGATCGAAGAAGCGCCGGTAGTCGGGCACGGTGCCGCCGCCGGGTCCGCCGTGCAGGAAGACGACGGGCGTACCCTTCGGGTTGCCGGACTGCTCGTAGTAGATCGTGTGCACCGGCGAGACGGGCAGCATCCCTTCGTCGTAAGGCTCGATCTCCGGGTAGAGGTCTTTCATGCGCGACATGATACCGGGAGAAGGGGTCAGAGGCTAGAGGTTCGAGGTCAGTTTAGGGCTGGCGAGAAGTTTCTGGGCTGCGCCACTCCTTCACAACGCCCGCGCGACCGTGAGGACGAAGACTTCCGACGCGCCGGCCTGTTCGAGCGCGCGTGCGCAGGACGAGGCCGTCGCGCCGGTGGTGAGCACGTCGTCAACGAGGAGCACGCGCTCGCCCGCGACGAGGCGCGGGCGGACGACCTTGAAGGCGTCCTCGACCGTCTCGCGCCGCGCGCGCGCGTCCATGTCGGCGCGGTGGCGCTCGGTGTGCTTGACGCGGACGACGCTGCGCTCGTCGAGCGAAAGGCGCGCGCGCGTCGCGATTGAGCGCGCGATGATCGTCGCCTGGTTGAAGCCGCGTTCGCGCTCGCGCTCGGCGTGGAGCGGGACAGGGACGACGAGCGTCGCGGCGTCGAGCGGCGGGCGGCGCTGCGCTTCGAGGAGAAGGTCGGAGAGGCGCGCGGCGACGTGCGGCTCGCGCTTGAGCCGGAGCACCGCGGCGCGAAGCGCGCCCTCGTAG
>JAIVGV010000056.1 GCA_020201365.1 Acidobacteriota bacterium | reverse complement strand
TTCAGATTTCAAGATGGCGTAGATGCGGTACGTAACACGAAATAGTAGGGGCAGGGCTCGTCCCTGCCCCTACAAAAACCTCATCGCTTTTCACCTGTCGCGGCGACGGGCTGCGCGCCGGGCTTCAGATGCTTGTCGAACCATTCGAGCTGGCGGTGGACGAGATCGATGACGTGGTTCGGCTCGGTGATGCCGTGCCCCTCGCGCGGGTAGCGGACGAAGACGGTCTCGACGCCGCGCTTGCGTAGGGTGCGGTAGTACTCCTCCGCCTGCTGAATCGGCACGCGGCGATCCTGCTCGCCGTGCGTGATCATGAGCGGCGTCTTGACGCGCTCGGCGTAGCGGATCGGCGACCAGCGCTCGTACCACTCGCGCGCCGTCCAGGGGGTTCCGCCGAAGCCGTACTCCATCAAGCCCGGAATGTCCGACTGCCCGAAGAAGCTGTACCAGTCGCTGATGCCGGCGTGACCGATTGCCGCCTTGAAGCGATCCGTCTGCGTGATCGTCCAGAACGTCATGAAGCCGCCGTAGCTGCCGCCCATCACGCCGAGTCGGTCGGGGTCGGCGACGCCGCGCTTAATCACTTCGTCCACGCCCGCCATGATGTCCTGAAAATCCTTGCCGCCCCAGTCGCGCACGTTCGCCGACGCGAACTTGTTGCTGTAGCCGCTTGATCCGCGCGGGTTCGGCATGACGAGCGCGTAGCCGTGCCCCGCGAAAATCTGGTTGCGCGCGTTGAAGCCGTAGTTGAACTGCCCGTAGGGTCCGCCGTGGATCTGCAGGATCGTCGGGACGCGCGTGCCCGCCGCGTAGCCGACGGGCTTGATGACGACGCCCTCGATGTCGAGCCCGTCCGCGCCCTTCCAGCGCAAGACTTCCTCTTCGCCGAGCGCGAAGTCTTTGACCTGCGGGTTGAAGTCCGTCAGCTTCTTCGCGAGCCGCCCCGCGCTCGTCGCGACGTAGAGATCGCGCGGCGACTTCGGATCGTCGAAGAGGAACGCGAGCGTGCGCCCGTCGGGCGAGAGATCAACTGAAGTGTAAGCGCCGGGCGTCTCGAAGACGGCGACGGGCTTTCCGCCCGCGGCGGCGACGCGCAGGAGCTGACCGTAAACGCCCGCCGCGCCGCCGACGTAGAGAGACTGACCGTCGGGCGACCACTTCGCCGCGCTTTCGACCGCGTTGCCGTAGTCGCTCGTCAGGTTGCGCGGCGTGCCGCCTTCGACAGAGACGATCATGAGATCGGTCTTGCTCGCCCACGACATCGGATCGGCTTCGGAGTTGTAGGCGATCCACCTGCCGTCGGGCGACCAGCGCGGCTGCGAGTCCTGTCCGGGGTTGGTCGTGAGCTGGCGCGGCTGCGCGCCGGGCGCGGCGACGTAGATGTCCGTGTTGCGATCCTCTGCGATGTCCGTCCAGCTAGACTCCTGCGCGCCCGCCTTGCTCGCGACGTAGGCGATCATCTCCCCGCGCGGCGACCACTGCGGATCGGAGACCGTGAACGCGCCTTCGGTGACGCGCTTCTTCTCGCGCGTGTCCAGTTTGATGAGCCAGAGGTGCGAGTAGGTGAAATCCGAATCAACGACCACGGCGTCGAACTTCTCGCGCCGACGCTTGTCGCGCTCCGCCTTGTCCTGCGGCGTGTCGCGCACGACGTAGGCGAGGCGCCTGCCGTCGGGAGCCCAGCAGAACTGCGCGACGCCCGCCTCCTCGTCCGTCACCTTCTCCGCCTCGCCGCCCGCGACCGGGATGATCCAGATTTGGTTGCGACCGCCCGCGCCGCCCGTCGCGCCCGGCGTTGCCGTCGCTGCTCCGGCTTGCGGCGTGTCGCGGTTGGCGAGGAAGGCGATGCGCGTCGAGTCGGGCGACCAGCGCGGTTGTGATTCTCCGCGCTCGCCGTTCGTGAGTTTTATCGGCTGACCGCCCGCGGCGGGGATGACGTAGATGTGCGAGTCGCGCCGGTCGTCCTTGCGGTTCCACTCCGAGACGGTGAAGGCGATCCACTTGCCGTCGGGCGACCACTGCGGCGCGCCCACGTCGCGGATCGAGAGCGCGTCCTCGATGGTCATCGTCCTGACGCCCTGCGCGTGCGCGAAGACGCACGACGCGAGGACGAGCGCGAGGGCGATGCTGATGCGTTTCATCATCGTCGTGTTACCTCTTCAGATGGCGGTCGAAGAAATCGGCGGTCGCGTGGTAGGCGCGCAGCCAACTCTCGTGGCGGAGGAAGTCGTGTATCTCGTCGGGGAAGATCAACTCCTCGAACTCCACATTCTGATCGCGCAGGCGGCGCACGAGCATGACGGTCTGAGCGAAGGCGACGTTGCGGTCGTCGTCGCCGTGGATGAGGAGCACGGGCGACTTCCACTTCTCGACCGACGAGATGGGCGACGACTCGCGCGCGAGCCGGGCGCGCTCCCCCGAATCGAGCGCGACGCGCAAGCCCGCGACCGGCGTGCTCCAGTCGTGTACGCCGTGGAAGTCAACGCCCGCGGCGAAGATGTCCGAGTTGCGCGCGAGCCCCAACGCGGTCAGGTAGCCGCCGTAAGAGCCGCCCCAGAGACCGATGCGCTTGTCGTCAACATCAGGCAGCGAGCGCAGGTACTTCGCGCCCGCGACGACGTCCTGGTACTCGCTCGCGCCGCGCGCGCCGCGGTGCTGCGCCTCGCGGAAGGCGCGACCGTAGCCGATGCCGCTACGGTAGTTGACCGACAAGACCTCGTAGCCGCGGCTGGCGAGGTACTGATTCATCGCGTAGGCGTTGTGGTAGTAGTAGAGGTAGTGGAAGCCGAGGAGCATCTGGCGGACGGGCCCGCCGTGCATGAAGACGAGCGCGGGGACTTTGCCCGCGGCGTTGCGCGGACGGAACAACTGACCGTGAATCTCCGCCCCGTCCGCCGCCTTGAAGATGACCTGTTCGGGCGCGACGAGCTGCGCCGACGGAAAATCTTTCGGCAAGGCTTGGGGCGCGAGCGCGCGCATGTGCGAGCCGTCCGCGTTGGCGACGAAGGGCAGGAAAGGATCGCGCGCGGTCGAGTGGCAGAAGGCGATCTGCCTTCCGCCCGCGAAGACGACCGGGTACATCTCTATGCCGTCGCCGCCCGTGAGTTGCTGAATCTCGCCGCCTGAGGCAGGCACGCGGAACAGGTGTCGGCGATCAACGTCGCCCTTGTTCGAAGAGAAGATGATCGCGGACTTGTCGGGCGTGAACGCCACGTCCTCAACTTCGTAGTCGCCGGGCGTCAAGAGCGTCGCGTCGCCGCCCGTCGAAGCGACCGAGTAGAGGTGCGACCAGCCGTCGCGCTCGGAGCCGAAGACGATGCGGTCGTTCGCAGCCCACTCGAAGGTATCGCTGAAGCCGGAGAACGAGTCGAGCCAGCCCGCGCCGGACTTCCAAATCTCACGCCCCTCGCCGGTCGCCGCGTCGGCGACGTAGATCGCCCACGGCTGCACGCGCTCGCGATCAGCCGTCTGCGTGTCCGTGACGTTGAAGAGGCGTCTGAAGGCGAGGCGGCGACCGTCCGGCGACCAGCGCGGCGCGACGTCGCGATCAACGCTCGACGCAATCAGCCGGATGCGGTCGGCGCGCGGCTCGTAGATCGAGACGAAGGCGTGATCGCCGCGCCCGCTGCTGAACGCGAGACGCGTCCCGTCGGGCGACCACTGAGGATCGTTGACGTTGCCGCGCATCTCGAAAAGTCTTCTCTCTTTGCCGCCCGCGACGGGCACGCTCCACAGATGCCCTTCGCGCGAGTAGAGCACGGCGTCGCCCGCGGGCGTGAAAACGGGCGAACTCCCCTCGCCCGCGAGCACGACCGAGCCGGTGCGCGCGTCGGCGACGAAGACCTGCTGCTTCGCGCCCGCCGGATCGCTCGTCGGGTTGGGCACCTCGCCCGCCTGGTTCTTGTCGCCGCCGCGCGTGTAGGCGACGTAGCGCCCGTCGTTCGAGAAGGTCAGCTCCGTGATCTCCTGCCCGTCGTCCTGCGCGTATCGCGTCAGTTGCCGCGCGGCGAAGGCGGGGGCGTCGGCGACGAAGACGTTGCGGCGACCCTGCGCGTCGAAGACCCACGCCACGCGGTCGCCGGACTTGGTGGCGACGAGTTCCGTCGGAAACGGCGAGCTTAAGACCTGTTCGAGCGTGAACGATTGCGCGTGGGCGGCGACGGAAAAGACGAAGAGGCAGACGCAGGCGCGCGCGAGTCGGCAGACGTGCGGGCGGGAGACGTGCATGGTGTCCTCCGTAATTCAGGCAGGTGTTGCAGCGGACGAGAGCCGAATTTATAACCCAACGGATGCCGAAAGACTAGCAAAACTTTTCGCCGCGCGCACGCGCCACGATCCGGCGCGCGACCGCGCTGTGCTATCCTGCCGCGCCATGAGCAGAGCCGCGCAGGACGAGCCGAAGCGAGACGCGCCGCACGACTCCGCGCCCGGCGCGCGGGCGGACGAATCGCGCAAACTCGTTCGCCGCCTCGGGCTCTTCGACGTGACGATGCTCGTCATGGGCGGCATCGTCGGCTCCGGCATCTTCATGAACCCGTCGGTCGTCGCGGCGCGCGTCCACACGCCCGCGCTGATGCTCGCGGCGTGGGCTGTCGGCGGCGCGGTCGCGCTCACGGGCGCGCTCGTCTATGCGGAACTCGCCGCGCGCCTGCCGGAAGTCGGCGGGCAGTACGCTTACCTGCGCGAGGCGTTCCACCCGTCGGTCGCGTTCCTCTACGGCTGGGCGCTGCTCTTGGTCGTGCAGACCGGCGGCATGGCTGCCGTCGCCGTCACCTTCGCGCGCTACTTCCTCGAACTGACGCACGCGCCCGCGAGCGACTGGCTCATCGCGGCGCTCGCGCTCGGCGTGCTCACGGTAATTAACTGTCTCGGCGTCCGCGCCGGGGGGACTGTGCAGAGCGCGCTCATGGTCTTGAAGATCGGCGCGATCATCGCGCTCGTCGCCTGCGGGATCATTTTCGCGGGCGCGCGCGGCGCGACGCTTGACCCCATACTCGACCGACCCGCGTCGCTCGATCTCCTGACCGCTTTCGGCGCGGCGCTCACGCCCGTCATGTTCGCCTACGGCGGCTGGCAGACTTCCGGCTTCGTCGCCGGGGAGATGCGCGACCCGCGACGCGATCTCACCCGCGGGCTCATCTTCGGCGTCGTCGGCGTCGTCGCCTGCTACCTCGCCGTGAGCTACGTCTGCGTCGGCGCGCTCGGCGCGCGCGGGCTCGCCGCGAGCAGCGCGCCCGCCTCGGACGTGATGCGGCTCGCGCTCGGCGAGACGGGCGCGAAGCTGATCGCCGCCGGGATCGCCGTCTCCACGCTCGGCTTCCTCGCGCAAGGGATGCTCACCGCGCCGCGCGTCTATTTCGCGATGGCTGACGACCGCCTGTTCTTCCCGTGGGTCGCGCGCGTGAGCAACAGCACGCGCGTGCCCGTCGTCGCCATCGTGCTGCAGGGCGTCTTCGCGATCCTGATCGCGGCGTCGAAGCGTTACGATCAGATTCTCAGCTACGTCGTCTCGGTTGATTTCATCTTCTTCGGTCTCACAGGGCTTTCACTCTTCGTCTTCCGGCGGCGCGCGCCGCGGCTTGAAAAAAGCCCCGGCGCGCGCGACGATGCGTCGGTCTCACGCTCTGACGAAGCGCCGGGCTTCCGCGTGCCGGGGCATCCGGTCACGACCGCGCTCTTCGTCGCCGCGTGCTGGCTCGTCGTCGCCGCGACGATCTACAAGAATTTCTCGGACAGCGCGCGCGGTCTGCTGCTGCTGGCGTCGGGCGTGCCCGCCTACTTCATCTTCCGTTCCTGGCAAAGGAGGAATCATCCATGAGCGCCGCACAAGGCGAAAAGAAGCGACCGAAGGAGTCCGTCTATATCAACTGGGCGAAGACCGCGCAGAGCGCCGCGCGCTACAACCTCGCCAACAGCGGGATGCGCAACTACCGCCTCGCAGACCTGCCCGTCTCGCTCTCCGACATCGAGCTGACGGGCGCGAGCTTCTACGGCTACCCGCCGCTGCAAGACGCGCTCGCGCGCAAGAGCGGCACGACGCCCGACCGCGTCGTCGCCGCCAACGGCACCTCGATGGCGAACCACCTCGCGATGGCTACTCTGATCGAGCAGGGCGACGAAGTCCTCGTCGAGCAGCCCGCCTACGAGCCCTTGCTCTCGGCGGCGCGCTACCTCGGCGCGCAAGTGCGCCGCTTCGCGCGCCGGTCGTCGGACGGCTTCCGCCTCGACGCGGGCGAGGTCGAGCGCGCCGTTACGCCGCGCACGAAGCTCGTCGTCGTCACGAACCTGCACAACCCCTCGAACTCGCTCGCCGACGACGACACGCTGCGCGAGATCGGCGACGTCGCGCGCAAGGTCGGCGCGCGCGTGCTCGTTGACGAGGTTTATTTGGACTCGGCGTTTGAAGCCGCGCCGCGGTCGTCCGCGCGGCTCGGCGATCAGTTCGTCACGACGAGCAGCCTGACGAAAGCCTACGGCTTGAGCGGTCTGCGCTGCGGCTGGATCGTCGCCGAGCCGGAACTCGCGCAGAGGATGTGGCGCTTGAACGATCTCTTCGGCGTGATGCAGCCGCACGCCTCGGAGCGCCTCTCGGTCGTCGCGCTCGCGCACCTCGACGTGATCGCGCGGTCAGCGCGCGATCTTTTGCGGACGAACCGCGCGCTCTTCAACGAGTTCCTCGCCGCGCGCGACGACGTCGAAGCGCCGCCCTCCGAGCACGGCACGGTCTCCTTCCCGCGACTGCTCGCGGGCTCGCCCGACGCGCTGTGTCAACTTCTCGCGGAGAAGTACGAGACCTCGCTCGTGCCCGGCAGGTTCTTCGAGGAGCCGCAACACTTCCGCGTCGGGCTCGCGCTCGAACCTGAACTCTTCCGCGAAGGGCTCTCGCGCCTCGGCGCGGCGCTCGACGAGTTGAAGGAGGGGAAATGACCGGGACGCACGCGCGAAGACAAGGCGGCGGAACGAACGCGACCGACGAGCGAAGACGGATGAGCGTTCCGCGTTTGAGTCGCGGCAGCCGACTCGTCGTCGCCGTCGCCGCGCTCCTTCTCTTCTCTTCGGTCGCGCGCGCGCAAGGCGAGCCGCCTCGTGAAGAAGGCAAGTTCCACAAGCCGGAGCTGGTCGAACTCGTCAAGCTCGATCCGACCATCAAGCTCGACATACGCTACGCCACGCCCAACAACTTCCTCGGTCGCCCCGTCTATGCTGAGGCGCGCGCGTTTCTGCAAAAGCCCGCGGCGAAGGCGCTCGTCCGCGTCAGCCGCAAGCTGCGCGAGCAGGGCTACGGGCTCGTCGTCTTCGACGGCTACCGCCCGTGGTCGGTCACCAAGGTCTTCTGGGACGCCACGCCCGAAGATAAAAAGGTTTTCGTCGCAGACCCGGCGAAGGGCTCGCGCCACAACCGCGGCTGCGCCGTTGACCTCTCGCTCTACGATCTGAAGACCGGCAAGGAAGTGGAGATGACGGGCGGGTACGACGAGATGACCGAGCGCTCGCACATCAACTACAAGGGCGGCACCGACGGGCAGCGGCGGCTGCGCGACCTGCTGCGCGCGGCGATGGAGGCGGAAGGCTTTCAGGTTTACGAGCCGGAGTGGTGGCACTACGACTACAAGGACTGGAAGCGGTACCCGATCCTCAACATCAGCTTCGACGAGATCGGTCGCAAGCAGTGAGGCGCGACCTCAGTCTCCCCGCGCAAGAAAAACCAACCCACAGATCAAACCTTCTTCCCGTGACCCGCGAGCCTAGCCACGGCCTCGAGCAGCTCGGCGGGCGCGACGGGCTTGGCGACGTGCGCGTCGAAGCCCGCGGCGAGCGCCGCCTCGCGATCCTCCGCGCGCGCGTATGCCGTGAGCGCGAGCGCGGGCAGCGGCTGTGCCTTCGTCCCGCTCTCGCGATTCCTGATCCGGCGGATCAATTCGTAGCCGTCCACGACCGGCATCCCGATGTCCGAGATGAGCACGTCGCACGCCGCGGCGTCGAGCGCGCGCGCCGCTTCCGCGGCTGAGGCACAGGCGGTCACGACGGCGCCGTAGCGTTCGAGCGTCTTGCGCAGCATGAGCAGCGTGTCCGCGTCGTCGTCAACGAGGAGGGTGCGCACGCCTTCGAGCGGTCGCCGCTCCTCGCCGCCGCGCTCCTCTTCAGCCGACGCGCCGCCGTTCGCACCTTCGTCGCGCGCGACGGCGAGCGGCAGCCGCACGCGGAAGGTCGCCCCGCGCCCCGCGCCTTCGCTCTCGGCTCTGACCGTGCCGCCGTGAAGCTCGACCAGGTGGCGGACGATCGAGAGACCTAAGCCGAGACCGCCGAAGGAGCGCGTCGTCGAGGCGTCAGCCTGCCGGAAGCGCTCGAAGACGTGCGGCAGGAACTCCGGCGCGATCCCCGTCCCCGTGTCCGCGACGGCGACGACCGCCTCCGCGCCGTCGCGCGCGAGCGAGACCGAGACGCGACCGCCGCGCGGCGTGAACTTGACGGAGTTCGACAGCAAATTCCAGACGACCTGCTGCAGACGTTCCGCGTCGCCCGCGACGAGGCTCGCGCCCTCGTCGAGACTCAGGCGCAGATCGATCTCCTTCGCCGACGCCGCGGGCTGCGTTGACGCGACCGCCGCGGCGACGATCTGCGAGAGCCGGACGGGGCGCACGTCCAGGCGGAGCTTCCCCGTGATGATGCGCGAGGCGTCGAGCAGATCGTCAATCAGCTGCTTCTGCGAGCGTCCTCAGCTCGTGCGAGAGCGTGGCGAGGAACTCGTCCTTCAGGCGGTTGACCTCCTGCGCCTCGCGGTAGAGCCGCGCGTTCTCGACGGCGAGCGCGGCGCGGTGCGCGAGGTCTTCGGCGAGCGCGAGGTCTGCGTGCGCGTAGCGGCGGCGCGAGTCGGAGGCGGCGAACGAGATCGCGCCGAGCGTGCGCTCGTGCGCGAGCATCGGCACGATCATCGCCGAGCACAAGCCGAGCTGGCGGACGAAGGCGAGCTTCTCAGGTTCGGGGTAGGCGGCGGCGAGCACCTCCTCCGTGATCTCCGCGTAGAGATCGGAGCGACCCGCGCGGATGACCTTCGCCACGCCCGCGGCGGCGTCGCGGTTGACGGGCGCGCGCCGCACCGCCTCCCACGCCATCTCGACCCGCGACGGATCGGTGTGCGCGATGGCGACGCGCTCGATCCGGCCTTCGAACGCGAGATCGATCACGCACCAGTCCGCGAGGTGCGGGACGACGAGGAGCGCGACCGACTGCAGGGTGGTCTCGTAGTCGAGCGACGCCGAGAGCAGCTCGCTCGCCTCCGCCAGGAAGCGCTGGGCGGCTTCGGCGCGCCGCAGCGAATCTTCGGCGCGCTTGCGCTCGACGAGCTGACCGAGCTGCGTGCCGACCGAAGACATCACGGCGTTCAGCTCCGCGTCGGGCACGCGCGCCTCGCGGCTGAAGAACTCCATCACGCCGACCACCTCCGCGCCGCTGCGCACGGGGAAGGCGAACCCCGCGCGAATCCCCTCGCGCGCGGCGGCGCGTGCGCGCGGGAAGTTGTCGTCGCGCGCGACGTCGGCGAGCCAGGCCGCCTCGCCCGTCGCCCAGACGCGACCGGGCAGCCCCTCGCCGCCGCGAAACGTGCGCGCGCGGCTCTCGTCGTCGAACTCGTCGAAGCTCACGGACGGCGCGTGCCAGCTCCCTTCGCAGCGCAGCACGCCCGCCCCGGCGTCAACGCCCCAGTACTCGGCGACCTCCCAGCGCATGATCTCGCCGACCGAGCGCAGCACGCGCCCGACCGTTTCGCCGACGCCGACCGCCTCGACGAGCGCGCGCGTGACGGCGTGCTGCACGGCGCGCGCACGCTCGGCGTGCTTGCGCTCGGAGACGTCGCGCGCGACGCCCGTGAAGTAGCGGCGACCGCCTTCGGTGAACTCGCCGAAGGAGATTTCCAGCTCCAGCTCGCGCCCGCTGCTGTGCAGACCGGGGAGTTCGACGCCGCCCCACGGCATCCGCCGCGCGCCCGTCGCCGCGTAGCGCTCGACGCCCGCGCGGTGCAGGCGGCGCATGTGTTCGGGCATGAGCCTCGTGAGGCTCGCCCCGCACAGCTCCCCGGCCGCGTAGCCGAAAATCTCGCCCGCCGCGCGGTTGGCGAACTGGATGATGCTCTCTTCATTGACGATGAGGATCGCGTCCGCCGCGTTCTCGGCGAATGCGAGGAAGCGCTCGTCGCGCGCGGCAGCCGAGGCGACCGCCGCCTCGTTGTGCGCGCGCAGGTCGCGCGGCGGCGCTGGCGCGTCGCCGGTTTGCGCGGCGGCGCTCGCACCGGGCTGCGTGGCGGTACTCGGGGCTTGCGCCCGCGTGCGCTCGTGCTCGTCCTGCGGCATTGCGGATCGGCGGAGACTCTGCGTGTGGAACTTCGTGTGCCGGGGAAACGCGGGCGGATTATAACCTACAACGCGCAGACGATCAGCGAAATTCTCGCACGCCTATTCAGTACGTTCGCGCGCAGTTCGACGGCGCGAGCGCCTTCACGTCGCGTGGCGCGCTCGTCGTCGTCGCTTCGCTGATGACTTAGACAGAGACCGCGCGCGCCGCCCCGTTCGCAAGCGCGCCGGAGAGGATGTTTTGGATCACGCGCGAGACATGCTCGACGGAGATTTCGCGCAGGCAGTCGAGCCGCGCGTCGCACGCCTTGAAGCGCGCGCCGAACCAGCACGGCTCGCAAGGCAGACCCGCGCGCAGGACTGTGACGTTCGGCGCGAGGCGACCGAGCGCGAGGTGCGGGGTGGGTCCGAAGATCATCACGGTCGGCGTGCCCGCAGCCGCCGCGACGTGCGCCAGCCCGCAGTCGCTCGCGACGACCGCGCCCGCCGAGGCGAGCAGCCGCGCGGTCTCTCCGAGCGTGAGGCGATCCACGAAGAGCCGCGCGTGCTTCGGGAATCTGATCGCCTTGCCGTCGGGCGCGAGTAAGTCGTCGCGCGTGCCGACGACCGCCACGTCGTCGAAGGCTTCGGCGAGCCGCGCGAAGCCGCCCCAGCGTTTGGCGCGCATCTCGCCGCCCTTCGAGCCGGGCGCGACGACGAGCGTGCGCGCCGAGACGCCGAACTCGTCCGACGGCTCGACCGGCAGGCGATAGACGGGGCGGAACTCCGCGGGCGAGCCGAGCGCGCGCGCGAACGAGAGGTAATAGTCCTGCTCGTCTTCGTAGAAGAGTCGGTCGCGCGGGCGCGCGACGGCGCGGCGCTCGCGCGCGTAGAGTCGCGAGAAGCGCCGCCAGTAGAACGGCGGGACGGCGGGCACGAGCCGCTCGTATTCGCGCCAGCGGAGCTCGCGCGCGCCGCGCGTGAAGACCCGGCGCACGACCGCCCAGCCGCGCAGCAGTTCCGCCGTCTCGCAATAATCCGCGTCGAGCAGCACGTCGACGGTGAAGCCGAGCGCGTCGAGCGCGACGAGGAGCGGCGTGGCGAGCACGACGTTGCCGACGCCGCCTGACAGGTGCACGAGTGCCGTGTCGCGTTCCACTTTCGAAGTGCGCGGTCGTTGCGCTTCTTCCTCGCCTCAGATTTCTCGCTTCAAAGTTTTCTCCCGACGCCGAAGACGCCGGGGTGACCGGGCTGCCAGTCCTCGCGCACTTCGAGCACTCCGCAGCGCGCCAGCGCGAAGAGCTTACTGAACGAGGCGGGCATGAAGCGCCAGTAGTCGGACGGGTAGTCGTGCGGCATGAAGCCGTTGCCGCGCGCCGTCAGGATGAGGACGCCGCCCGCCTTGAGCACGCGCCCCATCTCGCGCGCCGAGAGCCAGAACTCGTCGTCGTGTTCGAGCATCTCGGTCGAGACGACGGCGTCGAACGTCGCGTCGGCGAACGAGAGCGCGTGCGCGTTCATCACCGCGTCAACGCCCGCGCCCGCGAGGAAGTCAACGCCCGTGTAGCTCGCCGCCCGTGCGAAGAGCGGGCGCACCGAGCCGTTCACGTCGCGCGAGCCGACTTCGAGAATTGATTTGCCCGCGAAGTCGAACTCGCGCGACTTCTCGCCGACCCACTGCATCACGGAGTCGTGCATCGTCGGCTCACCCACGGAAGACGTGTGAAGTGTGGTTACTGTGACCGTGCAGGCGCGAGACGCTCGGCAGGTGCTGCACGTACGAGCGATCCGTGCAGTAGAGCTTGTAGCCGCGCTCGCCGAGGAAGCGGCTCCAGCGGATGTCGTAGCCGGGCGGGATGCGCCGCTTGATGTCGAGCCAGTTCCCGACGATCTCCTCGACGGCGCGGCGCGGGAAGAGGACGCACTGCGTCCCGTAGAAGTGCCCCGGATCGATCTCGCGTGAGCCGTAGCCGTCGCCCGGCAGGTAGAACGTGAGCAGCCCGGCGTCGGGCGCGATCTCGACCGTGCGGAGCTGTTCGAGGAAGCCGGACGAGAACGCCACGTCGTCTTCGACGAAGAGGATCAGCTCGTCGGCGCGCGTCTCGGCGAGCGCCCTGACGAAGGCGAAGTTCACGGCCTCCTGCACGGA
>JAIVGV010000055.1 GCA_020201365.1 Acidobacteriota bacterium | reverse complement strand
ATTCGGGTCCGTAGGTTCTCAGTGCCTGAAGCGCCGTGGCGAGCTTCAGCGTGGAAGCCGGGTTGAAGGCTTGATCCGCGCCCTGCTCCATCACGACCTTGCCGTCGGGCGTGGCGACAAACACGCCTTGGCGCAGAAACTCCGGCGTCGGCAGCGGCGCGGGCAGCACGTCGTCCGGCGCGGGCGCGGCGACGGGCATGAGCGCGGGGCGGACGAGCGGCGCGGGCGTCGGCTTCGCGGGTGAGGCTGATGGCGAAGCGTTCCGCGGCGTCGTGGTCGCCTGCGGCGCGGGCGAGTAGTCGTCCTGCTGCGCCCTAGCGAGCGGCGCGAGCGAGACGAGCAGTGCGAGCGTGACGAGCGCGCGTTTGTAGAGCGACTTCGACATCAGTCAAACCTCGGACAAGTTTTCTTGGGGGGAAGCCAGCGGGGCGAGTCAGATCATATCACAGCGTGTGTCCCCCAGTGTGCGCAAAACCTTGTCGGGAGTCTCGCGCGAAATTTTGATGCGCGCGCGGCGGGCGGGGATGCAACGCGGGAGCGCCGCGCCGCCATCGCAGCGTCAGGGTTCGGCGCGGGCGCGAGTTCGTTGACAACGCCGCGAGGCGGCTCCTAGAATTTCCGCGTTTTCCCCGACCATCCGAGCCTCGCGTTTGAAAACTTCAGTGCGCAGAGAAGAGCAGCAGCCCGTCACAGCCGAGAGCGTCCGCGCCGCGCACCGCGCGCGACGCCGCGCGATCCGCGAGCGGCTCGCCGAGTTTGAAGAAGTTCGCCGGACTGCGGACGACGCGCGGCTCTGGGAAGAGCTCGTCTTCTGCATCTTCACGGCGGGCGCGTCGGCGCGCATGGGTTTGAACTCGGTCGAAGCCGTGCGCCCCCTTCTCTTTGAAGGATCGCACGGCGATCTCGCGCGCGCGCTCACGGGTCGCCACCGCTACCCGCGCTCCCGCTCCGGCTACGTCGTCGTGACGCGCGAGCACCTGCGCGAGACGTGCGGGATGCGACTGCGCGAGCGTCTGGAGTCGTTCGCCGATCCAATCGAGCGGCGCGACTGGCTCGCGCGCACGCGCGGCATCAAGGGGCTCGGCTACAAGGAGTCGAGCCACTTCCTGCGCAACGTCGGCTACCGCGGCTACGCCATACTCGACAAGCACATCCTGCGCTGCCTCGCCGAACTCGGCGTCGTCGCATCGCCCGACCCGCCCGCGACACGCGCGCGCTACCTCGACACGGAGGAGCGCCTGCGCCGCTTCGCCCGCGCCGCGCGCATCAACTTCGACGAGCTCGACCTCGTCCTCTGGTCAATGAAGACGGGAGAGATACTGAAATGAACGATGAAGCGAAGGCGGCTTGCCTTTCGTTCGTCGCTCATCGTTCTGACTTCATCGTTCCCCTTTGAGGTTCCCCATGAGCAGTTCAATTCGCCTGTCGGTCGTCGCGCTCGTCGCGCTCGCTTTCGTCGCGGCGTCGAGCTCACGCCCTGTCGCGTTCGCGGCGGACAAGAAGGAGCGCGAGCGCGCGGAGCGTGCGCTGAGGGATGGCGAGTACGAGGCGGCGGAGAAGATTTACCGCGCGCTCGTCGAGCGCGATGCGAAGGACATCGCCGCGCGGCTCGGCTTGAGCTACGCGCAGCTCAAACAGCGCAACCTCCGCGACGCCTTCGACAACGCCGCGCGCGCCGTCGCGCTCGACCCGCTCTCGGCGCGCGCGCACGCGCTGCTCGGCTCGGCGTTGCTCGCCGCCGGAGACTTCCCGCTCTCGGTCGAAGAGTTCAAGACCGCGCTCAGCGTCGATCAGAACGAGGCGCTCGCCATCGCCGGGCTCTCGATGATCAACTTCTACGAGAACCGCCCGCAGGTCGCCCTCGTGGGCTTGCGCCGCGCCGTCGATCTCGATCCGAACGAGCCCGACTACGTCTTCAACTACGCCCAAGCCGCCGCGCGCTCCGACCGCTACAAGGAGGCGGCGGACGCCTACGAGTCTTTCCTGCGTGTCGCCCCGCGCACCGACGAAGACCGGCGCGCGCGCATACGCGGGCTCATTGATTTCCTCCGCTACATCGCGAACCAGGGCGAGCTGTATTCGACGGGCGGCGCGCCGCACGCCCAGATTCCTTTCGAGCTGGTCAACAGCCGCCCGATCATTCAGGTGCGGATCAACGGCGGGAAGAGGCCGCTGCGCTTCGTGATAGACACGGGCTCCGGCATGTGCGTGCTCTCGACGCTGTCGGCGGATCGGCTCGGCGTGAAGCCCGTCGCGCGCGGCGGGCTCGCGCGCGCCGTCGGCGGCGGCGGCCGCTTCGAGATCGTTTACGGCTTCCTCGACTCCCTGCAGATGGGCGACGTGAGGATCGCGAACGTCCCCGTTTACATACGCGAGTTCCAGAACACGCAGGAGCCCGTGGACGGCTACGTCGGGCTCTCCGTCCTCGCGCACTTCCTCTCCGCCCTCGACTACGGCGAGCACACGCTCACGCTCACGCGCGACGACGCGCGCCCCGCCGTCGCCCCGACCACGGCGGCGAACGCGACGACGAGTGCCCCGACCGCGACAAACACGACGGGCAACGCTGCCGCTTCGGGCGCTCCGACGACGAACGCGCCCGCCAACGCGACGCCGACGAACGCGAAGACGCCCGCGCAGGCGTCCGCCGCGCCGCCGCCCGTGCCGCGCGCTTTCGAGATTCCGATCCGCTCCACGTCGAGCGGCTTCTGGAGCGGGCTCGTGCGCCTCGAAGGGATGGAGAAGCCCGCCAACTTCATCATCGACACGGGCGCGACCGTCTCCGTCGTCTCCACGCAGCTCGCCGAGCGCGAGTCGCTCACGCGCTACCAGCAGAGCTCGCGCCTGCGCGTCTTCGGCGCGGCGGGCATCACGGAGGACGTGCCGCTGCTGCTCCTGCCGCGCGTCACGCTCGGCGACTACACGCACGCGAACCTCGCCGCCGCCGTCCTCGACATGAACCCGATCAACGAGACCGCCGGGTTCGAGCAGACCGGCATCGTCGGCGGCAACATGCTGCGCTTCTTCCGCGTCACCTTCGACTTCCAGCGCGGCGTCGTCCGCTTCGAGACGATCCCCAACTTCACGCCCGCGCCCGTCTCGCGCGACGCCAACGTCACGCCGCAGGGCGGACTCTTCCAGTGACGAACCCGGCGCGCCACGTCGCCGTGCGACGTGGCGCGAAGTGTCGTGTAACGCTCTCCTCGCTTGACTGTCATCGCCGAACGGCGAATCATTCCGGCGGATGAAGCAGAGCCTCTACCTTGAGACCTCGGTCGTCGGCGCGTACCTCGACAACGGCGAGCCGTTCCGACGCGATCTCACCATCCGCTGGTGGGAGCGCGAGCTGACGGACTACCGCGCCGTCGTCTCGCCGCTCGTCGAGCGCGAGCTGGAGCGCGTGCCCGAGCCGCACCGCACGGGTTATTTGAAACTGATCGCGCCGCTCGAACAGCTCGCGCTCTCGGAAGAAGCCGCCATCCTCGCCGAGGGCTACGTGACGCGCGGCATCTTCCACCGCAAGTACATCGGCGACGCCCTGCACGTCGCCCTCGCCTCCGTGCACAAGATTGATTACCTGGTCACGTGGAACTTCGGTCACCTCGCCAACGTCCGCCGGCAGGCGCGCATCCGACTCTTCAACACCGCCGCAGGCTTCTTCTCCCCCGTCATCGTCACGCCCGAGTTTCTGGTTTCGGAGTTGACAGAGCGGCGCGACTCGTGATCCGTTCTCCGAAGAAAGCGGCGGGATCATTTTTCGATCCCGCCGCTTTTGATCTTGTCACGACTTTCGATTTGCGTTTTACTATCCGCGAGCCATGTACAGAAAGCCGCACTTCCTGGAGATGCTCCACGCGATCCGCGAAGAGATGTCGCGCGAGGCTGACTACGACGTCGAGCTCTTCGCCGAGATGGCGCGCACCGGCACGCGCCCCGCGCACGGGGCGGCGCGCAACATCCGCGGCTTCCGCACGCGCGCGCCCCGCGCCGACGAAAAGCACGACACGAAGATCAAAAGCATCGCCTCGATCAAGCACCGCAGGGGGGCGACTAGATGAGGGGCTCGGAGATCAATGACCGCGGGAGAGCTTTCACTGACCTCCGATCTCTAACCTCCGACCTCTGATCATGGAAGAGACGTTCGAAGCCATCGGGATCGAAGTGCCGAGCGAGAAGGACTTCAACCACCTCGCCGAGCGCGCGGGCGATCAGGGCGAGCCTTCGCAGCTCACGCGGCGCGGCGCGGTGCTGCACGGTCGCTGCTGGAAGCTCGGCGAGGGCTTAGAAGTCTGGACGGTGCTCTACGAGTCCGGCACGGGCGAGATTTTCTACGCCGACTGCCGCCCCGGCTTCCGCGCCCGCTACACGCAGCGCGTCTCGCCTTGGGCTTTGACCGAATACGACGAAGAGGGCGAGGCAATCGTCCACGGCTACTGCGACGGAACTGAAACCGAAGTCCTCTTCGAGCTTCAGAATCTGACCGAGGTCGGACCCGAAGGCTTCCGCGCGCAGGAGCTTCACGTCGGCTTGTGCGGTCTCGCCTACCGCGCGCGCGTCTGCGCCCGGGAGGAGAAGCCGCGCTGGCAGTCGCTCGAATCGTGCGCCCCGGCGCGCGCCGCGCACGAGAACGACTGGAGTCTCACGGGTCGCGTCCTCTCCTACAAGCCGCTGCGCAACCCGCTCTCCGGGAGCGAACTCTACTGGGCTTACCTCGACCTCGACTGCCTCAAGCTCGAAGTCCTCATCAACCGCCGTAGCTTGCGCGGCGGCGCGCTCGACGTCGGCGCGACCGTCGCGGCGGACGTCTGGCTCCAAGGTCACGTCCTCGACCGCCGCGCCATGCGCTCGCGCTACGAAGGCTTAGACGAATCCTTCGCGCGCGCAGAGCTGTGGAAGAGCCTGCGCCGGCGCAACTAGCCTCGCCCGAATTTTAGTCGAGCCTCCGACACGCGCATGTCCGCCGCGAAACGTCTCGCACTCGCCGCCGTCGTCCTCATCTTCGCCGCGGCTGCCGGTCTCTACTTCTTCAACCGCTACTGGATTCACCGCTACGACGACGTGATCGAGCGGCAGGCGCGCATCTACCGCGTTGACCCCCTCTTGGTGTGGAGCATCATCTACGAGGAGACTTACTTCAGCCCTTGGAAGCGCGGCGACGCGGGCGAGATCGGTCTGATGCAGGTGACGCCCGCCGTCGGTCGCATGTGGGCTGAGGAGACGGGCATGAAGGACTTGGCGCGCGAGATGGATCGCGACCCCGTCGCGGTCTTGCGCGACCCCGAGCGCAACATACAGGTCGGCTGCTGGTACCTGGAAAAAATCTCGAAGGACTACCGCGCCACGCCCGACGCCGAAGCGCGCATCCTCGCCGCCTACAACGCCGGACCCTCGCGCGCCGCCGACTGGAACCGCGCCGCGCCCGACTCGCCGCCCCTCACCAACGAGCAGTTCATCGCGCGCATAGACATCCCCTCGACGCGCTCTTACGTCTCCTCGATCCTCGCGCGCTACAACAAGCTGCGCGACGAGCGCGCCGCGCTCGGCAACGCGGGGGGGCTACGGCGTTGACCTACCGCGAGCTGCTCGCGCGCAACCGCGACTTCCGCCGCCTCTGGACCGGACAGGTCGTCTCCGAAGTCGGCGACTGGCTCAACAACATCGCCGTCTTGGCGCTCGCCATCGAGCTGGCGGGTCCCGCGCGTCAAGGTCGCGCGATTGCGATCTACGCCGTCGCGCGCCACCTCCCCCTGTTCCTCTTCGGACCCGTCGCGGGCGTCGTCGTTGATCGCACGGACAGGCGTCGGCTGATGATCGCGGCGGACATCACGCGCGCCGTGCTCGCGCTCGGCTTCCTCGCCGCACAGAAGTTCGCGACGCTGCCGCTCATCTACGCCGTCGGCGCGTCGCTCTTCTCCGTCTCCGCCTTCTTCAACGCCGCCAAGCGCGCGACGCTGCCGAACCTCGTCGCGCGCACCGACGATCTGCTCGCCGCCAACTCACTCTCCGCCTCGACCACCGCCGCGACCATCGCCGTCGGCTCCGCCCTCGGCGGCATCGTCGCCACCTTCTTCGGGCGCGACGTGGTCTTCGTCGCCAACGCCGCGACGTTCCTCGTCTCCGCCGAGATGATCCGGCACATCGGTTGGCGCGCGACAAAATCAACGACGCGCGAGGCGGCTGCCGGATTCGACGAGAGCGTCGAGCCGCAGTCCGAAGGCGTCGCGACCGCGAGCGCGAGAGTGCGCCCCACGCGCTTCGCCGGATCGTTCTCGCTGACGCGCCTCGTGCGCGCGACGCTCTCGGACTTCCGTGAAGGTCTGCGCTACGTGCGGCGCGACTCGGTGCTCGCGGCGGTCTTCGTCGTCGCCGCGGGCTGGGGCTTAGGCAACGGCGCGGCGCGTGCGCTCTACAGCGTCTTCGGCGCGCGGCTCGGCGAGCAGGCGGCTTCCCAGTGGCTCGCGCGCCCCAAGGACTTCGGCATCTCCATACTCTTCGTCGCGATGGGCGCGGGCGGCGTGTTGGGCGCTCCGCTCGCGCGCCGCTTCAACACGGGCGCGGGTGCGCGGCTCGGCGCGCGCATGGGTCGCTCGCTGTTGTTCGACGGCTGCGGGCTCTTCCTCTTCAGCCTCATGCCGAACCTCTGGGGCGCGGCGGCGGTGCTCGTCTTGCGCGAGATGAACTACGCCGTCTGGTGGACGGCGCAGCAGACGATCATGATGAAGCGCACGGCGAACAACTACGCCGGTCGCGTCTTCGCCACGCACGAGACCGTCACGACGCTGACGATGGTCTGCGCCATCTACGCGGCGGGCGCCGCCGCAGACACCTTCGGCATCCGCGTCGTCGCCGCGACGGGCGGCGCGGTGATCGCGCTTTCAGGCGTGACGTGGTTCTTGCTCAGGCGCGGCGACGCGGCTCCGCTCGATTCGGCGCGGGCGGGAGAAGTTTGAAGACTTAGCCACAGAGGACACAGAGGGCACAGAGGGGAAACGATGAAGGAGGAATGATGAACGATGAACTGAAGGGCGAGTTGTCTTCACTTCATCGTTCCTCGTTCCTCCTTCATCGTTTCCTCTCTCTGTGCTCTCTGTGTCCTCTGTGGCAAACTAAAAGTCGGATGATCAAAATCTATTCGGCGCACTGGCTCCTACCCGTCTCGTCGCCGCAGATTAAAGACGGCGCGGTGGCGGTCGAAGGCTCGCGCATCGTCGCCGTTGGCGAAACTGCCGATCTCGTCGCGCGTTTCCCCGGCGCGGCGCGCGAGGAGTTCGGCGAGGCGGCGATCCTGCCGGGGCTCGTCAACTGCCATTCGCACGTCGAACTGACAGCCATGCGCGGCTACCTCGAAGACGTGGAGGGCGACTTCTTCGCGTGGCTGATGAAGCTCACGCAGGCGCGCTTGCAGCGCATGACGGCGGACGATCTGCGCGTCTCCGCGACGTGGGGCGCGGTCGAAGCCGCGCGCGCGGGCGTGACGACGCTCGCCGACGCGAGCAACGACGGCGAGGCTTGCGCGCACGCGCTCGGCGACGTGGGCTTGCGCGGCGTCGTCCACCAGGAGGCGATCCACCCCGACCCGAACCGCGCGCCGGACGAGCTGGCGAAGCTCAAAGACAAGCTCGCGCGCCTGCGCCCGCTAGAAACCGAGCTGGTGCGCGTCGGCGTCTCGCCGCACTCGCCGTACAGCGTGAGCGTGCCGCTCTTGGAGTCGGTCGCAGACCTCGCCGCGCGCGAGCGGCTGCCGCTGACGATCCACGCGGCGGAGTCCGAAGCCGAAGATTTATTGATCCGCGAGGGGCGCGGCATCTTCGCTGACGGTTTGGCGCTGCGCGGCATCGAGTGGCGCGCGCCGAAAGTTTCGCCGATCCGCTACCTCAAACAACTCGGGCTGCTCAACCCGTACACGCTGCTCGCCCACTGTGTCCGCGCGGACGACGAGGACATCGAGGCGATCAGGGAGTCGGGCGCGGCGGTCGCGCACTGCCCGAAGTCGAACGCGAAGCTCGGGCACGGGCGCGCGCCTTACGAGAAGTTTTTGCGCTTGCGCCTCGGCTTGGGCAGCGACTCGGTGGCGAGCAACAACACCTGCGATCTGTTCGAAGAAGCGCGCTTCGCACTGCTCCTCGCGCGCTCCGCCACGCGCCTCGAACGCATGGGCGAGCTCGACGCCGCGCGCGCAGTTCACGACGCCACCCTCGGCGGCGCGCTCGCTCTCGGCTTTGAGACTTGCGGCTCGCTCGAAGAGGGCAAGCAAGCCGACTTGGCGGTCGTCCGCCTCGACGCGCCGCACCAAACCCCCGCGCACGACGCGGCGCGCGCGCTCGTCTTCTCCTCGTCGGGTCGCGACGTCGAACTCACCGTCGTCGCCGGTCGGGAGATTTACCGCGGCGGTCGCGTCTTGAGTGTGGATGAAGAGAGACTGCGGGCGCGGGTGCGTGAGATTAAAGGAAAACTGTGAACGAGGGACGACGAACGCTGAGGTGAAAGCCACTTGCCTTCACTTCATCGTTCATCGTTCCGACTTCACCGTTTCTTACGAAATCCGTTGACCTTCGAGCTGTCGTTGGCGCTGGAGTTCTTTGTGCTGGGAGTCGAGGTTCAAGAGGTGGAGGTGTAGGAAGAGCTTGCCGTCGCGGTTGAGCTTGAGGCTCTGATCGAAGTCCTTGCGCGCCGCGTCGTCGTCGCCGCTCTGGATGTCTGCGTAGCCGCGCACGGCATAGACGATGGAGGCGAGCTTGTCGTCGGGCTTTAAGGCGAGCCCGGCGTCGAGGTCTGCGAGGGCGGTCGCGTAGTCGCCGTTGATGACGCGAGCCTGCGCGCGCTTCAGATAAAGATCGGGGTTGCCCTGATAGCAGTAGAGCGCCTTGTCGTAGTCGGCGAGCGCGCCGACGATGTCGAGCTTCTCGGTGCGGACGCTGCCGCGGTCGGAGAAGGCTTGCGC
>JAIVGV010000551.1 GCA_020201365.1 Acidobacteriota bacterium | reverse complement strand
TCGTCGGCGAGCGCGTCAACGCTTCGGGCTCGAAGAAGATGCGCGACCTGCTGAACGTGGAGGACTGGGACGGGCTCGTCTCGCTCGCGCGCGCGCAGGAGCGCGAGGGCGCGCACGTCCTCGACGTGAACGTGGACTTCGTCGGTCGCGACGGCGCGGCGGACATGCACGCGCTCGCCTCGCGCCTCGTCACGCAGGTGCGCATCCCGCTCATGTTCGACTCGACCGAATGGGAGAAGATGGAGGCGGGGCTCCAACACGCGGGCGGCAAGTGCATCCTGAATTCGACGAACTACGAGGACGGCGAGCCGCGCTTCAAGAAGGTCTTCGAACTCGCTAAGACTTACGGCGCGGCGGTCGTCGTCGGCACGATTGACGAGCAGGGCATGGCGCGCACGGCGCAGGGCAAGTTCGAGATCGCGCGGCGCGCCTACGAGCAGGCGACGCGGGAGCTCGGCTTCCCCGCGCACGACATCTTCTTCGATCCGCTCGCCCTGCCGATCTCGACCGGCATCGAAGAGGACAGGCGCAACGCCGCCGAGACCATCGAGGGGATTCGACGGATCAAGCGCGAGCTGCCGGAAGTCAACACGCTGCTCGGCGTCTCGAACGTCTCGTTCGGGCTCTCGCCCGCCTCGCGCGTCGTCCTGAATTCAGTGTTCTTGCACGACGCGGTGGAAGCCGGGCTCGACGCGGCGATCGTCAACGCGAGCAAGATCGTCCCCTTGAACCGCATCGGCGAGCGCGAGCTGGAAGCCGCGCGGCAGTTGATCTACGACGAGCGCCGCTTCGACGGCGACGTTTGCACTTACGATCCCCTCACCGAGTTTACGAAACTCTTCGAGGGCGTCTCCGCGAAGAAGGCGAAGGTGGTTGACGAGAACCTGCCCGTCGAGGAGAAGCTCAAGCGGCACATCATTGACGGCGAGAAGATCGGGCTCGAAGAGAATCTGACGCGCGCGCTCGAAAGCTATGCGGCGCTCGACATCATCAACAACGTCCTGCTCGACGGCATGAAGGTCGTCGGCGATCTCTTCGGCAGCGGTCAGATGCAGTTGCCGTTCGTGTTGCAGTCGGCGGAGGTGATGAAGGCGGCGGTGCGCTTCCTCGAACCGCACATGGAGAAGAAGGGCGGCGCGACGGCGAAGGGCACGATGGTGCTCGCCACCGTCAAGGGCGACGTGCACGACATCGGCAAGAACCTCGTGGACATCATCCTGACGAACAACGGCTACCGCGTGATAAATCTCGGCATCAAGCAGCCGATTGACGCGATCCTCGCCGCGCACGAAGAGCACAAGGCTGACGCCGTCGGCATGTCGGGCTTGCTCGTCAAGTCAACGCTCATCATGCGCGAGAACCTCGAGCTGATGAACGAGCGCGGCATCACGGTGCCCGTCGTCCTCGGCGGCGCGGCGCTCACGCGGCGCTACGTCGAGGAGGACTTGAACCCGCTCTACAAGGGTCGGCTCTTCTACGCCCGCGACGCCTTCGACGGTCTCCACACGATGGACGCGCTCTCCGGCGCGGTCGAATCGACTGCCGAGACTTCGCAGGCTAAGGCGCGCGCGGCTGCGGCGGCGAGCGACTCCGGCGCGACCGGCGACGCCGAAGATTTGATCGGCGAAGACGCGAAGCTCGGCGCGCGCAAGTCTCGCGCGCGACCGCGCGGGGTGCTCGCCGACGCCGAAGCCGCGACGCACACGGCGCGCTCGGACGTAAACCCGGACGCGCCCGTCCCGCGCGCCCCGTTTTACGGCTCGCGTGTCGTTGCAGACGTTCCGCTCGATGAGGTCTTCGCGTTCGTTAACGAGCCCGCGCTCTTCAAGGGTCAGTGGCAGTTCAAGCAGGGGCGCAAGGGCGCGGAGGAGTACCGGCAGTTCGTCGCGGAGAAGGTGCGGCCGGTTTACGAAGAGTTGAAGGAGCGCTCGAAGCGCGAGCGGCTGCTCACGCCGCGCGTCGTGTACGGCTACTTCCCGTGCCAGTCCGAGGGGAACGACTTGGTCGTCTATCAGACGGACGAGCGGACGGAGCGCGCGCGCTTCACCTTCCCGCGCCAGCCCGCCGGGCGCCGCCTGTGCCTCGCGGACTTCTTCGCGTCGAAGGAGTCGGGGCGCGCGGATACGGTCGCCTTCCAGCTCGTCACCGTCGGTCGGCGCGCGAGCGAGTACGCGCGCGAGCTGTTCGAGTCGGACAACTACGCGGACTACCTCTACTTCCACGGTCTCTCGGTCGAGAGCGCGGAAGCGTTGGCTGAGCTCTGGCATCAGCGCGTGCGCGAAGAACTCGGCATCGCCGGCGCGGACGCGAAGGAGCTGGCGAAGCTGTTTCACCAAGGCTACCAGGGCTCGCGCTTCAGCTTCGGCTACCCCGCGTGCCCGAGCCTCGAAGATCAGGCGAAGCTGTTTGAGCTGCTCGACCCGTCGCGCATAGACGTTT
>JAIVGV010000265.1 GCA_020201365.1 Acidobacteriota bacterium | reverse complement strand
GACGAAGACGGCGCGCGGGTGGAGCGCGGCGACGAGCGCGAGGTACTCGGCGGAGAGCTTGTCGTTCGCGCTCGTGTCCACGACGACGACCGGGCGCGCGAGGCCGGACTGCACCGTGCGGAAGGATTCGACGAAGCGCGCGGTTAGCTCCGTGTCGCGGTCGCACGAGAGGATGAGCGGGACAACCCGGCGCTCAGCCGTCATGATCCGACCCCAGTCCGCGCCGTACTTGCGCGCGAGCACGGCGTTCATCTCGGCGCTCGCGCGCGCGACGTAGTCGCCGAAGTCCGAGATCGACTTGTGCTCCTTGTGCGTGACGCGCGCGCGGTTGGTGAGGATGTTGAGCAGCCCCGCTTCGCGCACGCGGTAGCCGTAGTCGTAGTCAACGCCCCAGCCGTAGGTCAGCTCCAAGTCCCAGAAGCCGACGCGCTCGACGGTCGAGGCTTTGACGAGCGTGGCGGTCGCTTCGAGGTACGCGACGGGCTGCGCTCCGATCTCGGCGTGCTCCATGAACTTGTGCGGCGAGTTGTGCTGCGGCGCTACTTGCGCGAAAGAGTCGGACGAGAAGAGCACTTCGACGAGACGCGCGAGCACGTCGTTTCCGTACTCGAAGCCGACGTCCGAGTTGAGAAACCAGTAGGCGTCGAACTCGCCCTCGCGCGAGGCGAGCGCGTACCCCTCGTGCATCCCGCGCGTGAAGCCGAGGTTTTCGGGGAGCCTGTGCGTCGCGGAACGGGGCGGCTCGCGCGAGCCGTTGTCTATGACGAAGAGCCGCTTGTTCGGGTATTCGAGCTGGTTGGCGAGGTAGTAGGCGAGCGCGTCGGTCATCTCCGTCGTGTTGTAGTTCAGCACGACGATCGCCACGCGCGGCGCTTCGCACGCGGACGCCTGCTCGTCCACAGTCGTCTTCACTTCATCGCCCATCGTTCCCACTTCGTCGCCCACTCTCGTCACTCCGGCGAATAGACGTAAACCTTCCAGCCCATGCGCTTCGGGAGTTGATGCTGTTGGCAGGCGCGCTCCGCGATCCGTCCGAGCGCGCCCTGACGCCAGCCCGCCGCCGCGAACTGCTCGCCCCACCAGGCGCGCGGGCGTAAGGTAATTTGCGATAGATCGCGGCTCTTCCGGCGGTAACTCTCGATCTCGGCTTCCGACTCGAAAGACGTGACGACGGCGAGAAGCGCCTGCCGCGTGTGCCCTCGCGCGCGGCTGAGGAACGAGGCGATCTGATCCTCGGTCAGGCTTTCGAGGAGCGAGAAGGCTGTGAGCACGTCGCAGCCGCGCGCGAAGTCGAAGTCGTCCGTGCCCGCGAGCGTGAGGAAAGGTTTAGTCGCGGCGTCGGCGCGCTCTATCGCCCAAGCGCTGTGATCGAAACCGCGCGCGTCTCTGCCCGCACCGCGCAGCGCGCGCACGAGGAAGCCTTTGGCGCAGCCCGCGTCGAGGAAGGAGTCGGCTTCGGCGAAGGTCTCCGTGAGGAACGCGGCGGTCTGCCGGAAGAGTCCCTCAAAGCCTCGCCAGGAGTAGCCGCCCGCCCAGTTGCTCTTCACCCCGCGCTCGAAGTAGTCGGCGTCGTACCACGCGCCGGGCACGGGCGCTTCCGGGGCGAGACCGCGCGCGCGATCATGCGACTCGACGCGGCGCGACTTCGCGGGCTTCGTGCGCGCGAGCAGCTCGCACAGCTTCGCGCGCGCCGTCCGCCCGACCGCTTCGAGCGAGAACTCTTCGCGCAGGCGTGCCGCGCCGCGCGCAGCGCGCTCGCGCCACTCCCCGCGCCGCTCGTAAACCTCGCGCATGAGCTGTGCCGCGTGCGCGAGATCGGGCTCAGCCCAGCGCATACTCGGATGGTAATAGACGTAAGGCTGGCGCACCCGTTCGAGGCGGAAGCTGACGAGCGCGTGCTCTTCGGCGCACAGGTATTCGAGCGGACCCGAAAAGTTCGTCGCCACGACGGGCGTCGCGCCCGCCGCCGCCTCGAATAAGGGATAGCACCAGCCCTCGCCGCGGTGCAGCGACAGGTAGCAGTCGCCGCGCCGGTGCAGCGCGCGCACCTGCGCGTCGCTCCACGCCTCCGCCCTCACCTCCACGCGCGCGCGCGACTGCGCCGCCTCCCTCGCCTGCGCGAGCGCGCGCTCCGCGACCGCAGCCGCGCCCGGATTCGTCTTGACGACGAGCACCGCGTCGCGCGCGTCGCGGAACTCGCGCAGGTACGTCTGAATAGTCCCCTGCGGGCTCTTGCGATCCTGCCACTCGAAGATGCTGTAGAAGACGAAATCGCCTTCCGCGACGCGCAGGAACTCGTTCGGCTCGACGCCGTTCGCGCGCGAAGGCAGCAGCGGGTGCGGCAGCTTGAAGACGGGGCGTTCGAGCGAGCGCCGGAAGACCGAGACGTTGAACTCGCACGGCAGCCACACTTCGAGCACGTGGTTCAAGGCGTTGCGCCACTGCGACGGCATCACGTCGGTCTCCCAGACCGTCATGCCCAGGGCGTTCTTCATCCGGAACGCGCGCGCAGCCCACTGCGGCGGGATGCCGTGGAAGAGGTGGAAGTCCGCTTCGACCTTGCGCCCGACGAGCGACTCGACGAGCGGATCGCGAACCTGCCTCTGGCGGTGCGCCGCGAGGTCTACGACCGAGAGGTTCACGCCCGCCGCGCCGAGCGCGTGGATGTAGGCGCGCGCCGCGTGCCCGTAGCCCGAAGCGTCGAAGACGTAGCCGTAGTACGTGAGGCTCACCTCGTCCATCTTGCCACCCCCGCACGCCGCCTCGTCTCTACGCAGCGACGACGCGGGCGACGCCGCCGTGTTCGGCGCGCACGCGCCTTCGCCGCGCGCGACTTCTTCGACGCACGCGACGCCGTCGCCGCGCGGCGCGACAACCTTCGTCTCACACGCCGCGGCGACCGCTTCCCTTTCCGCCGAACCGATCCGGATCGCCTCGCTCCCCCGCACGGCGGGCACGCAGCGGGCGACGCGCTCGAACACCTCCTCCGACGTCAGTGCCTTCAGGCATTCGAGGCGGCGCTCGCAGTCGCGGCGACCCCAGGGCTTCTCCCGGCACGCGCGCTCGCAGTCGAGCCCCTTCGTGACGACGTGCATCAGCGGCGAACGCATCGCCTCGCGCCGCGGGCTCGTGATGCCGAAGACGCCGAAGGTCGGCACTCCGACGGCGACGCCGAGGTGCATCACGCCGGAGTCGTTCGAGACGAGCGCGGCGCAGCTCTTAATCAGCGCGGCGGTGTCGCGCAGCGAGAGCTTGCCGACGAAGTCCTGGACGTGCGGAGCCCACTCGAAGGCGCGGCGGAAGTAGGTCGCGTCGTTTCGCAGATCGCTCTCGGTGCCGACGACAACCACCGACTCGAACAGGCGCGCCAGCCCGTCGAAGCCGTGCCACTTCTTCCACTGCCAGTCCGGCTTGCACCCCGCGTGCAGCGCGACCGTGCCGGGCGCGAGATTGAATCTGCGTTCGGACGCGACGGCGAAAGGCGCGGGCAGATCGTTCGCCCACCCGACCGCGCGCGCGATCTTCTCGACGCAGCGCGTGTCGCCCTCGCGCAGCCACTCGCGTTGCGCGAACTCGAACACGCGGCGCGCGCGCACGTGCCGCCTGAGCGGCGCGGCCCACAGCGAGAACGCGGCGCAGTCGTAAGACTCTCCGGCGAGACCCGCCACGCCGCGCGCGCCCCTGTCGGCGCGGAAGTTCTCGTAACGGAAGACTCTGCGAACCTCCGGCGCGCCTTCGAGCAGCGAGGCGGTCTCGGCGAAGTCCGGCGCGACGAGCACGTCCGTCTCGTAGCCGAGCCGCGAGAAGGCGCGCACGAGCGGCGTCACGCGCAGGACGTCGCCCACGCCGTAAGCCGCCGCGACGAGCGCGCGACGCGGGCGCGAAGGAGACGACGACGTTCTCGACGCGGGTTGTGAAGCTTCGTCGCGCGGGACTCGTTTCAAAGTCTCGCACGCGCGCGACGATCCGGCGTCTCGCGCCGCCCCGCACGCGAAGTTGTGATCGTAGAACGCGCAGTCGTCGCCGAGCAGCGCACGCACGCGCGCGGCGTCGTGCGGCGTCCAGTAGCTCCCGGCGGTGCGCTTCGGGCTGACGTTCGCCGCGTGGATGATGCCGACGTGGAAGGTCGGATCGGCGAGCGCGTGCAGCCGCGCGCCGCGGCTCTCCCAGACGAAGCGCGCGTCCTCGCCGACGTTGATCTCGCGGAAGCGGTTGCGCTCCCAGAACGCGCGGCGGTAGCACAAGGAGCTCCCCGACAGCCAAGCCTTCCGCGCCGCCGGATAGACGTAGCGCCACGCGCGCCCGTCCCGCACGTCGTAAAACAACAGCTCCCTGATCCCGCACACCTCCGCGCCCGCGCGTCTTAACTCTTCGACCTGATAGCTCAACCGCCGCGGCGCGTGCCAGTCGTCGTCGTCCCAGTGCGCGATGACGTCGCCGCGCGCACGCTCACACGCGAAGTTGCGCTTCGCGCCGACGGTCAGCCTCTTGTCGAGCCGGAAGTAGCGCACGCGCGCGTCCGCCGGAATGAGATCGGCGACCGCGTCCGCGCCGTCGTCAACGACGATCAACTCCTTCTCCGCGTAGTCCTGCCGCAAGAAGTATTCGACCGCGCGCGCGACGAACGCGCGGCGATCCGCCGTCGGCATGATGCAGGAGATGAGAGGGTGCCAGTTCACCGTAACTCGCAGGCGTCGCTCCGCCACAGGGCAGACGTCAATCGTCGGTCATCGGGGTCTGCTTATAAACAGGTTTACGAGCCTTGTTCAGTTCGCGGAGAGTTTTGATCAGGCGCGACGGCGGCTCGACGTTGAAGTTCTCGACGAACTGAATTGACCAGCCGGACGCCAGGCGCTCCACGCTGTACGCCCCCGCGTCCTCGATCTTTCGCGCTGCGGACGGATCGAGCAGCGACTGATCGAGATAGGTGTAAGGGGTGAAGAATTCGGGCAGCGCGCCCGCCCTGAGCGTCCGGGGCGAGACGATCTGGCCGCCTTCCTCTTCGTCCAGCCCGTTGATCTGCGCGACGGAGGGCTCGGTCTGAATGATTAACTCCTTGACAATGCCGAGGAGACGCGACCAGACGAAGCCCGTCAGTTCCTCCGTCGGCTCCGGCAACTCCGGGTTGACGTGGACGGCGGTCGCGTTCTCGTAGTCGTCGAGGAACGAGACGTACAGAGTCCACTCGTTCGTCCCGTAAAAACACTTTTCCTCGTCGTAGAGGAGGAAGAACTGATTGCCGCTCTCCTCGAATAGTTCCTCGGCACCGCCGAGGATTCGGGCGGCGGTGTCGTCGAGCGCCCGCAGGTTAATGCGCAGCCGCTCGTTGAGGGCGGGGATCGCCGCTCCCACGCGCGCGAGCAGATCGGCGTTCGCGGGCTTGGGCTGGAAGTACAGCGCCGCTTGGAGGTTGATTAGTGCCATGCGATCACATGGGGTTGAACTCCAGCGTGATCCCCTTCCTCGTCGCCTGCCCCTTGTAAGTGCCGATGATCCCGCGGAATTTGCTCTGCGACTTGCCGTCGAGGCGGGAGAAGCCGATCCATTCTAGCCTGATGATGTCATAGTTGTTCCCCCGCGTCTTGGCGAGCCGGACGTAGGAGGAGAGGTGATCGTTGAGGCGCTCGCCCTTGTCGGTCAGATCGTCGGCGTCCTTCACGGTGCTCCAATTCTTGACCTCGACGGCGATGTTCTTTATCACGCCGGCGTCGTTGACCCTGAGAGTGTAGTCGGCGCTGCGCTTCTTGCCGAGTTGAACTTCCGCGCCCACGAAGTCGAGCCTGTCGGGACCCCGCAGGAAGTCGCGGATTCTTTTCATCTGCGCGCGGATGCCGTTCGCCATGCTGTCGCGCCGCGACATCACGCGCTGGCGCAGATCGGAGACGAGCGAGAGCGGGTTGCCTTCGACGCCGCGCCCGGCGGCGGCGAGGTCGGCTGTGATTTTCGTGATCTCTGCGGAGTACTCGTCAATCAAGAAATAGTCGGCGCGCCGGATGTCCAACCCGTTCTTGATGACTCCGGTGCGGTCGCAGCTCAGCTCCGGGGCGGAGTACCCGCGCCCGCTCCTTCGGATGTCTTTCTTGCCGTCGTAAGTGACGACCCCGTACTCGGTCGGCAGCGTCGCGGAGTCAATGTTCTGCCCGATGATTGCGGCGGCTGCCGCCCTCCCCTGCGGGCTGGATCGCTTCTGAGTCTTCTTCCCGTTCTGCGGATTTATCTCGCCTTCAACCCACCAGTCGCCGTCCCGCTCGACGGGCTGAAGGGTCTTGAACCCGTACCTGACCTTTATCGCGCCCAACACGGGGATGATGAGCGGAGCCGTCACGACCGGGGCGGCGAGGGCGTTGACGGCCGTCGCCGCCGCGTCCAGACCGAGCCTCAGACGCTCGGCGGGGTCTTGCGGCAAGCCCGCCTGCGCGAAGAACCTGCCGACGCGCCGCGCCATGTTCACGATCCAGTCGATGACGCGGTCGAGCGCGCGGTCGATCGGCGCGCGGACGCGGTTGATGATGTTGACGACGGCGTCGCTGACGCGCCCCAATCCGGCGATGCGCGCGAGGAAGCTGATGACGAGCGTGAGCATGCCCGCCATCGTCGTCTCGACGCGGTTGGCGGCCGAGCCGATGTTGCCCGAGGCGATGGCGGCGATGGAGTCGATGTACGCCGCCACGACGCGCCCGATCTGTTGGAGGCGCTCGACGAAGAACATCACCGTGTTGTAGATGGCGATGACCGCCTGGATGAACGCGCCCGCCGGGTTGAGGCTCGTCAGCAGCCGCGTGATCGCCGCCTGCACGACGCGGTCGCGCACGAACGACATGATCTGCTCCAACACCATGTCGCGCAGGTTCGACAGCCCCTCGACGATCTTCTGCCACGCGGCGGCGGGCCCCTGCGTGACGAGCGTCACGACGATGTCGAAGCCCGCTTCGAGCACGCGCACCGCCGTCTCGCCGATGACGCGCACGAGCTTGCCGCGGATGTTCTGCCAGGTGAGCCCGAGCACGCTCAGGACGAACTTGACGATCTCCATCAGGCTGAACGCCTGCGGGATGTAAACGCCCGCGCCCGAGAGAGTCCCCGTGATCCACTCGACGAGCGAGCGGCGCAGGTGGCTGAGGAAGTTCGCGGCGAACTGGCGGAAGCCCTGCAGCCCCGCGCGCACGAGGTTGCCGACGAAGCCGACGGGGTTGCGGATGATCGTGCGGAACGCGCCCGCCGCGCGCATGATGTAGGGCATCACCGAAGGCGCGACCACGTCGAAGATGATCTTCAGCAGGTCGAGAACAGTCCCGCCCGCCCAGGACACGAAGGACGAGAGGAAGCCGCCGAAGGTGCGCACGACCTTGCCGAAGAGGTTCGTGATCGGGAGGAAGTCTTCGATGCCGACCGATCGGATGAGCCCGACGATCATCCCCGGAATCTGGCGCACGAACCCCATCAGCCCCGCGAGCGCGCCCTGGAACCAAGCCCACGCGCGCGCGACGGCGTTGGCGCGCTTCAGGTTGTTCCACACCTCCTGCTGTCCGATGAGCTTCATGAAGCCGCCGATCAAGGTGTCGGCGTTGCGCGGCACGGCTTCGCCTGTCACCGGGTCTTGACCGAGCACGGCCTTCAGCAGATCGTAGCCCGGCGAGTTCTGCGCGAGCGCGGCGAGCGGGCGCAGGACGGCTTCGCGGACGAAGCCGAGGATGCCCGTGATGAGCCCGCGCGCGAAGTTGATGATGCGCGTGATCGGCTCGGTGAAGATGCGCTTGGCGCGCTCCCAGACGCCGCCGATGTCGAAGATGTCCGTCCAGCTGAGCGAGTGGAGGAAGTCCATGATGGCGTCGCGGATCGCCGCGCCCGTCATGCCGAGCGATCTGATCTGCCCCTCGATCCAGCCGCCGACGCGCTCGAAGACGCCGTAAGAGTCGAGCGCGCGCGTGATCAGGTTCCCGCCCGGAATGAACTCGACGACGGCGCGCAGGATGTTCGCCGCGCTGCGCTCGACCGCGCTCATGTTGATCGGGTTGACGCCGAGCACGACGGTGAACATGCGGTAGCCGGGGATCGCGTTCGCGTAGCCTGCGAAGCGGTCGAGCGCGTCGCTCAACCCGAGCCGCTGGACGCGCGGGCGGCTGGCGCGCTCGCGAACGGTGAACACTTCTCCGCGCACGACCGCCGACGCCGCGCGCTGCGCCTCGCCCTCGCAGGCGTCCGCCGCGCCGCCGCCCCAAGCGGACTTCTGCGCGACGGGCTGCGCCCCGCCCTGCTGTACGACGTGCGCCGCCTCGTGCGCGAGCAGGGCGAGATCGGTCGGGCTCCCGTGCGTGCCGAGGAAGATGCGCGTGCCGTAGGTGACGGCGCGCGCGCCGAGCGCGTCAACCGTCTTCGAGACGCGCGCGTCCTTGTGGACGCGCACGGCTTTGAGATCAGCCCTCAGGCTCTTCTCCAACGCGCCGCGCACGCTCGGCGCGAGCGGCGCGCCTCCGCCGCCCGCGGTCTTCGCCAGGTCGGAAGCCTTCGCGGTCGTCGCCTCGCGCGTCGGCGGCGCGCCCTCGCGCAGGCGCAAGGCTGGCGGGGCGACGCGCGGCGCGCGCGCGGCGGCGGACGACGCGGCAGCCTCGGCGGCGCGCGCCGTCGAGACGGCGGCGCGCGCCGCGGGCGACTCGTTCGCCGTCGCGGGCTGGTTCTGCGTCTCGACGCGCGCGCGCAAAGCCTGTTCGGTCGTCGCCATCGTTTCAGTTCCGCCTCACCAGCGGCTCGAAGACGCGAGGCGCGCGAGGCGCACTTCGCGCAGCGGGCAGACCGCGCCCGCCTTGCGGTACTCGCGCCGCACAGCCGACTCCAGATGCTCGTCCGAAATTGTGCCCCCGCCTTCGAGCGCGAGCGCGGCGGCGTGGAGCACAGCGTTTCTGATCTGACCGCCCGTCAGCTCGCAGCGCTGCGCCGCCTCGTCGAGCAGCACACGCGAGACCGCATGCGACGCGGGCAGGTGCATCTGCCAGATCGCTCGCCGCTCGGCGGCGTCGGGCGCGCCGAAGTTGACGCACACGTCCATGCGCCTGCGGAACGCGGCGTCAATGCGGTCGCCCGCGTTGGTCGTGACGACGAGGACGCCCTCGTAGGATTCGAGGCGTTGCAGCAGGTAGTTGGTTTCGAGGTTGGCGTAGCGGTCGTTGGCGTTCGAGACGTCCGTGCGCTGCGTGAGCAGGGCGTCGCCCTCGTCGAGCAGGAGGATCACGTCGAGCTCTTCGGCGCGCGAGAAGAGCCGGCTCAGGTTCTTCTCCGTCTCGCCGATGTACTTGTTGACGACCGCGGAGAGATCGAGCCGGTACAGATCTTTTTCGAGGCTCGCGGCGAGCAGGCGCGCCGCCAGAGTCTTCCCCGCGCCGCTCGCGCCGCAGAAGAGCGCGCGCACGCCGCCGTTCAACTGCGAGCCCAGGCACGCGCCCACCTCCGACGGCAGACGCTCGCGGTTGCGGCAGCGGCTTTCGAGGTTGCGCAGCTCTTCGATGGTCTCCGCGCAGACGGCGAGGTCGTCCCAGTCGCCTTCCGTCTCGACGCGCGCCGCGAGCGTCTCCAAGCCCTCCCGGCTGAGAGCGCGCGCCGCGCGGCGCACGTCCGCGAGCCGAACCTCCTCGCGCCCTTCGAGCGACGCGTTGACGCACGCGAGCCGCGCCGCGCGGCGCACGTTTCCGCCCGTCAGACGCAACTGCTCGGCGATCTCGTCGAGCTCGCGACCCGCCCGCGCGCCGAGCGCCTCCCGCCAGTGAGCGACTCTTTCGGCTCGCGCGGGCATCTCGACGTTGATTGTGATCGCACGCCCGACCGCGACGCCCGCGACGCCGCCGTGCCTGCCGAGCACGACGGCGAGCGCGCCCGCGTGACACGCGAGCGGCGGCAGGCTGACCGTCTCGCCCGGCGCGAGATCGAAGGCGACGACGGGCACGGCGTTCAAACAGGTCGCGAGCGCGCCGACGGCGCGCCAGCGCCCTTCGTCAACCTGCGCCGAGTCGCCGTCCGCGTGCGCCGTGTCGCCGGCGGACGGCGCGCGCGCTTCGACTTCGAGCGTGCCCATGCCGAGCGCGCGCGCGAGCGCGCCGACGACCGTTCGGCGACCGTTGCGGCTCGCGCCGCGCACGACGACCGCGCCCGCTTCTTCCGACGCGAGCAGCGGCGGGATTTGTTCGAGCCGCGCGCGCGACGCGGGCGGGGCGATGATCGCGTCGAGACGCGCGTGCGAGTCGGGCGCGCGGTAGCGTGCCCACGGCGCGACTTCCTCGACAGCCCCGCCGCGCAGCAAGTCCCACAGCTCGTGCGGGACTTCGACCGCCCACTCGGAGCGCGGCGCGTCGGTGCGCGCGAAGCGGACGAGACCGCACTCGCGCAGTCGTCGCAGATCGGTGCGCGCGTCGCCGCCGCCTTCCGCGTCGTGCCGCCACGAGGAGAAGAGCCCGACCGTCGGTCTGCGCTGACCCGTCGCCCCCTGCAACGCCTCGAAGAGCTGACCGAAGCGCGCGTCCTCTTCGACGAGACCGGCGCAGACGACGAGCGACAAGGAGTCGTCCGAGAGCCCCGCCGTGCGCTGGATCGCGCGCAGCGGAAGGTGCGTGCGCGCGGACATCTCCCAACGGCGCGCGGACGCGCGCCACCACGCGCGCGCGTCCGCGCCGCCCGCGGCGCAGCCTGTCAGCTCGCTGCGGTAGCCCGCGATGAACGGTAACTCGGCTTGCGCCGCGTCTAACGATCCGAACGCGCGCGCCGCCTCTTCGAGCACGCGGGCGACCGCGGCGAAGAAGTGCAGTCGGAAGTGCTCGCCGGGCGTGCGCGGCAGATCGTCGAATGGTGTACGCGACAAAACGTTCTCGCCTCCGCTCGTTAGGTTCGATCAACCCCGCCTTCACCGCGCCTCGTCACTCGAAGCGGAACGCGACGTGGCGCGCGGCGGCGGGCAGCCAGCCCGGATCGCGGTCGAGCCCCGCGCAGCGGACGGCGACGGGCAGCTCCGCGAGGCTCATCATCACGTCAACGTGCGACGCCGTGACGAACACGCGCGCGCGCCTCTCAAGCAGCACGCCGGAGAGCGCGTGCGCGTCGCGCGTCGCGAGCGCGAGGGCGAGCCGCGCGCGCGCGTAATCCGCGAGGCGTTCGAGCCAGAGCGAGCGAGACGCGCGCACGCGCCGCTTCCGACCGGCCGCGTGTCGCTGGCGACTGAAGGCGCGCGTACCCGTCTCGCCGCGTCGCAGTCGCGCGGGCGCGAACAAGTCGCGGTAGGGTCGCAGCTCGCGCCGGAGTTGTCGCCGCGCGTCGCGCGCGCGTCGCGGCACGTCAACGACGAGGAAGCCCGCGGGGTGGCTGACGCGCAGGCGACCGTCCGCGGCTGACCAGCGCCACGCGCCCGCGCGCGGGAAAGGTTCGAGCCACGCGGCGCTCACGCGCCACTCGTCCGCGGGGGCGAAATCGCCGCCGGGCTCCGCATCTTCGGCGCGCCCCGCGAGACGCGCGAGCAGCGACCAGACCGCGTCGCGCTCGACGCGCGCGCCCGCGAGCTCGCGCCCTAATAGCGCGACGAAGTCCCACACGTCGAGCGGGAGGCGCGGCGCGGCGGGCGACGTGAAGTCGCCGTAGAGTTCGAGGTAGAGCGCGAGGTTGACGAGGAAGAAGAGCCCGCCGAACTCGGTTTCGATCTGCGCGTCGAGCGGGCGCTCGACGCGCGCGCCTCGCGCGACGTTTCGCGGCTCTTCCGACTCCGCGCGCGCTGAGGCTTCGCCGCTCTCGCGCGACTCCCCTTCTTCGATCCTCGCGACGCCGGGCGACGCCCCTCCGCCCTTTCGCGCGCCGCTTACTTGCGCTCCTTCAGCCTGCGCGGCGCGCGCGCGAGCGTCGTGCGCCGCCGACACGCGGGCGTCAGCCCTGACGGATGTGCCCTCGCCGCCGCGCCCGACGGATTCGCCGCGCCAGCCCTCGCGCGCGCCGGACTCCCGTCCGCCGTCCGCCTCCGAATCGCCCGCCCGCGCGCGCACGCGGCGGCTGAGATCGGTCTGTGCGGTCGTCGCTTCGGCGCTGCGTTCGCGCGCTCGCGCGAGCGGGCGTGGCTCGTTCGCGCGCGGCGAGGCTGCGCGCACGTCGGCGAGGGAGAGATCGTCGCGCGCCCACTCGAAGGCGCGGCGCGAGAATTCGGTGCGACGAAGGAGCGCGGGCGCGCGCGCGAGCGTGAGCGCGACGCCGAGCAGGAACTTCGCAGCCGTCGGCAGGCGCGGCGCGTCCGCTTCCGGCGCGACGGAAGACCACGGCGCGCGCGGCTCGCCGGCGGCAGTAGGTCGCGGCGGCGCGGCGCGCGCGGAGTCGTGCGGGGCGTGCGCGGATTCTCGTGCGTGCGCTTCCGCGCCGGGCGCCGCGTCGAGCGCCGGGCGGAGCGAGGCGAGATCGAATCTGAGCGCGAGGCGGTCGAGCAGCTCGCGCGTCTCCGCGGCGGCGAGCGCGGCGGCGAACTCCTCCGCGCGGCGCGCGCGGGCGAGGTGTGCGAACGCGCCGGGGAGGTGTTCGGGCGCTGCGGCGAGCGCGGCGACGACGGCGCGGCGGTCGGGCGTCTCCCCGAAGAGCGAGCGCCACCACCAGCGCGCGGCGAGCGCGTGCCCGCACCAGTCGGCGGCGAGGCACGCGAGCAGCTCCGCGCGGTCGGCGAAGACGACGCTCTCGGCGGACGCCGCGACGTGTCCGCGCGCGGGTCTGGCGGCGGCGCGCGCGAGCCTTTCGAGTTCGTCGGCGACCGACTCGCGCCAGGCGCGCGGGGGCGCGGCGCCGTGCGCGAGCGTGAGCCGAAGCGAGCGCGGATCGCGCAGCGACTTCACGCAGAGGATCGCCGAAGGCGCGAGCGACGAGGGCGCGAGATCGAGCGCGGCGAAGGCGGAGGTAACTCGCGCGCGCGCCGTCGGCGCGTCGAGCCCCGTCGCGCCGACCTTCACGCGGCGCACGAACGTCTGTCCGCTGGAACGCAGCTCAAGCATCAGATCGAAGTGGCGCGCGACTGAGCGACTTCGCACGGTGCGACGCGGGTGATACGCCGACGCAGGCACGAGGGAACGCGCGGGACGCGCGGCGGTGTTAGCCCTTATTGGAGGTCGTATCCTCGGCGGCGCGCGCCGCCTCGGTCGTCGCCGATCCCTCGTTCGCCGTCTCCTTCGCCGCGTTCGCCCCCCTGACGTTCTGATCCCGCGTGAAGTGGTCGGCGGGGACTCTTTTCTCCAACTCGTTGCCGAGGAATTTGGCGATCACGTCCGTGAATATGTCTTTCGTGTCCGTGCCGAACGCGGCGAGCTTGTTGCCGAAGGTGGGCGCGATCTGCGACTCGCCGACCGAGACGAGGAAGTCCACGCGCGTGCGGAAGTCCACGCTCGCGTCCGGTACGGGGAAGTGCGCGAGGACGGTGCGCTCGTCCGCGGTGCGCGAATTGTGGTTGACTGAGTTTCCGAGCACGTCGAGCACCCTGCCCACGGCGAGATCGCCGCCCGTTCTCCTCATGTCTTCCGCGGCTTCGGACAGAGTCATGCCTAAGTACTTGGGGACTACGAGGGGCTTGTCGCCCCCGCCCGGGTCGATCATCTCCTCAAGCCGCGCCACGCGGCGCAGCAGTCTGTTTATGAACTTGGCGGTGATGAGGTCGCCCGGGCGGACGATCTCCTCGTCCTCCGGCGTGAAGCCGCCCGCGCTGATCGCGCGCGCCCCGGACTGCGTGCGGACGCGTTTCGCGCCCGCGATCCTGATTTCCTCGACCGCCGATTCGATCTCTTTAGAGTCTGCCGCCATCTTCGTCGCTCCTTTCGCGCCCGACTTTCGCCGGGCGACTCCTCGTCAGACGTAGTTGCTGTAGTCGAACAGCGAGATGTCGAAGCGCGCCTCGCCCGCGAAGGGCACGTGCCCGCTCGCGAAGATCACGCAGCGGCTCGAAGCCGCGCCGTCGTCCAGAGCCTGCGCGTTCTGCCGCACGTAGTAGAGGCGCAGCATCTGTTTCGAGTCGAGGTCGTGCGCGGCGAACGGGGCGGCGTGGCGCACGAGCGCGCCGAGGCGCGCGCCCTCCATGTGGACGGGCGGGAGCACGGTGACGCCCGCGAAGAATCTGCGCGCCTCGAAGAGCGACGACGTGCCCGCGCCGTCGTCCGCCGCGGGCAGGAAGCCGACTGGCGGGAGATACCGGAAGTAGTCCCGCGCCGCGAAGTCTTTCGCCGACGCGCCCGCCCTGACGAGCGCGCGCAGGTGATCCTGAAACTGCCGCATCGCCGCCTCGCCGACAGCCGCGCGCGAGTCGTCTTCGACCTCCGACCAGCGGTCTGGGTGCGCGGGGCGCGTGACGCGGCGGCGCGCCGCCCACGCGTCAACGAACTCGACGCCCCGGCGAGACCAGTAGATGAGCGCGAGCGGCACGTCGCAATCCGTGAGCGAGCCGTCGTCGCGCAGCGCGCCGAGCGCGCCCTCGTCGTCAGCCTCGACGCCTTCGTCCGCCGCGCGCGCGAACGGATCGCGCGTGAACTCGTCGAACGCGGGCGCGCCGAAGCAGGAGTAAGCCAGCTCGTTGCGCAGCAGCGAGAGGCTCTTCGCGTCGCCCTTCTTCATGTAGGCGACGAGCCGCGCCGCCGTGTCGGAGCCGACGCGCGTGTTCTTCAAGACGTCGAGCTTGACGAGCTTAAAGCGCACGCCCTCGACCGCGTAGCGCGCGCCGCAGCAGCTCCCCGCCGAAACGTCCGTGAGCCCGCTCGCCTGCGCCTTGCCCTCGTAGCCAGACGCGCTGGTGAGCGCGAGGACGTAGATGCCCGCGCCGGTGACGACGGTCGAGGTCGTCGGCGGGAGGCACGTCTGGAAGAGCCCGGCGTCTTCCGCGGTCGGATCGTCGGGCGCGGGCACGAGCGCGACTTCGGTCGCGGCGGGGAGCTGTAGCGCGTGACCGGCGCGGCAGACGGCGAGCCCCGCGGTGACCGAGACGGCGGCGTGCCTCGCGTCCGACGGCGTGGACGAAGCGACCTTCTCGACCCACAGCCCCGCGACGACGCCCGCGCCCGCCGCCCTGCCGGCGTGCGCGATGCGCGCGCGCACGGACTCCTGCTCGGTCTTCAGGTCGTCCGCCGAGAGCAGGCGACCGTTGAAGAAGTTTGTGTTGCGTATGCCGTCTTCGAGGAGCGGCTCAAGCAGTCCGACTCTGCCCATCGGTTTCACCTCACAGCTCGGCGGCGTAGGGGAAGAACGCCGTCACCCTCGTCCTGCCGCTCTGCCCGAGGTAGCGGACGTTCTCAGCCACGACGTATTTGTCGAGCGTCGTCTTGTGCCCGGCGTGAAGGACGCGGATGCGGCTCATGTCGAAGTGCAGGCGCACCACGTCGGCGGCGGCGGCTGAGAGCCGCACGTCGAAGCGGTTGCGGCGGCTGGTCTTCAGCTTGTGCTGCGGGTCGAGCACGTTCAGGCTGAGCGGCTTGAGGTAGTTCTTGTCCGCGCCCGCAACGTCTATTTCCGCGAACGCCTCCACCGCCCCCGCGCCGAGCGAGGTGACCGCCACGTCGTTGTCCTTCGCGTCCAGCTGGAACCAGAGCTGGAAGCCCTGCGGGTCAGCCTTCTTGCGAATGACCGCGACGAACGGGACGACCGGCGCGGACGCGACGCCTGTCGGCGGCTCGTCGTCCGAAGACGGCGACGGCTGCGCGTCGGCGACCGCGCCGCCGAACGCGCCGCAAGTCAGCCACTCCTGAAGCATCCGCAGGTGTACGACGATGGGTCTGCGCGACTCGTCAATCACGATCTCTTTCGCCGCGTCGAGACCGCCCGCAGAGTCAATCGGCACGAGCAGCTCGGCGAGCAGCAGGCAGTCGCCCGAGTCTTCCCGCGTCGGCGTCACCTTATCGGCGCAGCCCGCGGAGCCGCCGCCGAAGAAGTCCGGGCGCCACAGCGGGCGCAGCTCCGTGACCCACAGCCGCAGCGCGGCGCGTAAGAACGCGCAGGCGTTCTCAGCCGCGACCGTCATCACGTCGGGCGGCGAGTCGAGCATGAAGTCGGGCGGCGAGGGCGGCGACGCGGGATCGCTCACGGCGGCGCGCAGGCGCTTGACGAAGGTCTCAAGGTCTGTCAGATCGTCCGCCTCGTCCGCCTCGTCCGTGAAGGCGACGTGCTCCCTGAGCCACTTCACGAAGTCGCGCAGCGCGTCCTCCTCACCTTGCGCGGGCGGCTCGAACCTGAGTTCGAGTCGGAAGTCGTCTCTGAGGCGCGAAGGCGCGAGGATGTCCGACTCGTCGCGGCAGGGCTCGCCCGGAATCGGCACGTCGTCGGTCGGGCAATCCCGGTAGCAGAGCACGACGTAGAGGCGCACGTCGCCGCCCGGCGGGACGCCCACGTGCTCGGCGATCTCCTCGCGGTGCTTGTCGAAGGCGAGCCACTTCGAGAGGTTCGCACACTGGCGCGGCGCGACGCGGACGAGCTGCCCCGAAGGGCTGACCGCCGTGCCCGCCTCGACCGTCACCTCCACATCGCCGCTCGCCTTGTCCTCGCCGACCGAGACGCGCAAGCCGGAGAGCGTGCCGTAGCCGACGGCGTCGCGCATCATCCAGCGGTCGCGCGCCGCGTGGTAGGAGAACTCCTGCGTGAGGTCGTCAACGCCGAGCACCATGCCGTACGAGTAGTTGACGTGCTTCGTGGGGTCGGGCGCGGCGGCGTTCGTGGCGGCGCTCGTCTTGAAGTCTGACATCTCGTTTCTCTCCTGAACTACTTTGATCGCGCTTCGCGTCCGGGCGCGCCGTTAACAACTGCACTCCCGGCGACCGACGACGGCGCGCGCGTCTCTCACGTCCTGCGGGTACGCCGCCGCGAGGCGACTCTCGGCGAGGTGCTCCGTGCCGACGACGAGCGGCGGCGCGAGCGCGCCCGCGCGGCTGCCGTAGTCGAGCACCGTGTCCGCGTCGAGCCGCGCCTCGCCGAGGCGGAACATCGCCCAGTAGAACTTGATCTCGTAGGTCGTGTGCGCGGGCTTCTCCAACTTGACGACGCGGTCGGCGAGATCGTATCGCGCGCGCTGCTCCGGGCTTCCGAAGGTCTCGCCGCGCGCGACGGGGAGCATGACCGTGAAGCGGTGCGCCGCGCGGCGCGACGCGACGACGACCGACTCGAACTCGTACCAATCGCGAAGTGCCGCGCCGCCCGCCGGGAGCGAGCGCGGGAGATCGACGTCGTCGAACGAAGTCCACTTCGCGCCGTGCGCGGCGCTCGCGGCGTTCGCCGTGCGGTAGCGGCGCGCGAGGAAGTTCCGCCAGGCGTCGGCGTCCGCGTCGGTCGCCGAAGGCACGAAGCCGAGCGTCTTGCGCGCGTAGCGCTTCCACGCGAGCCCCTCGTCGCCCACGGGCTTGCGCACGGGAAACTCTGCCTGCTCGTCGAGGGCGAACGCCTCGCGGTAGGCGTCGTGCAGCGTCTCCGCCGCGTCCGCCGGTCGCCAGCGGAAGTCGAACTTCGCGCGCGCGAAGCCGGGCGCGTCCGCCCCCTTCGCCTCGCCCGTCATGAGCGACGGCAGAGAGCGCGCGCGGAACTGCTCGACGAGTCGTATGCCGCGCGCGTTGTGGCGCACCTCGTCGGGCGGCGTCGCGTCGAAGGCTGAATCGTCAACGCACTTGTCGAAGGCGAGGCGCAGGGCGAGCTCCAGCCCGTGGCGCGTGCCGCGGTAGGCGAAGAAGTGCATCGCGTTTCGGATGAACGTGCGGCGGCGCGCCTCGTCCCAAGCCGGATCGAGCGCGACGCCGTACCAGCCCGCGAGCCAGTCGAGCGCGTCCGACGGCGCGCTCCCGACGTCGAAGAGAATCTGCGCGGCGGCGATCTTGTCTTCGAGCGCGGTGTAAGTGCCCTCGAAGTTGGCGAGGAAGCGTTCGAGGAAGGACGCGGACACCTCGTCCTCGCGATAGACGCCGGGCAGGTAGTTGACCGAGTAGGAGAAGCGCGGGTAGTAGGCGCGCAGCGCGCGCAGGCGGGGCGAGCTTCGACCGTCGCCCGCGAGCACGAGCTTGAGCTGCAGGAAGCGACCGCGCGCGCGTTGAAAGAGAAGCTCCCAAGTGCCCTCGCCTTTGGCGCGCGCCTTCGCCGCGTCCTCCCTCTTCTCGTAGCGCGCAACGTATGGCAGCTCCGAGCCGTCGGCGCGCAGGTACGGCGCGGGCTCCTCGTCCCAGCGCGCGATCAGGAGATCGCCCTCGTCGTTGGCGGCGCGGCTGAAGACGCGCACGCTCGCGCCCGCGGGGATGCAGGCGTCGAGCGTGAGGCGGTGCCAAATGCAATCAGGTTCTTGTCCGTCGAAGACGAGACGGGGCGCGCCGTCGTCGCTTGAAGACGATTTCGCTTGCGGGCTGCGCGCGGGCGTCAGAAGCGCCGCCTCTTCGACGTAGCGCGGGCGGTGCTGCTCGACGAGCTCAAGCCAGCGCTCCGCGAAGTCGTAGTGCGCGCCCTCGCCCGACGCGACGAGCGCCTTGCCGCCGAAGAGCCGCATCGGCAGATAGACGGGCTCGGGCTCAAGCTCGATCTGTTCGACGCCGCGCCATATGAGCGTGAACGAATAGGACTGGTTGCCGTCCGACGCGACGACGTAGAGGCGGTCGGGCGCGCCCTCGTCTTTGCCGCCCGCGCCGCGACCCGCGACGAAGGCGAAGTCGTAGGCGACGAGGCGGAAGTCCGCCTTGCGATCCTCCTCGATGAGATCGAGCATCACGCGCGTCGTCGCGGGAGTGCCGACCGGGCGACCTTCGCGGTAGCGACTCACGGACGCGAACTGATCGCCCGCGGGCTGAAAGAGGACGAGCGCGGAGCCGTCGGGCAGCGACTCGATGCTGACGGGCTCGCCTTCGAGAATCTTCGTCGCGCAAGCGTCCGTGATCTGTCGGCGTCGCTCGCGTCCTCCCGCGTGCTCGGCGCGCGCTTCGTCTTCCGTTTGGGACGGGCGGAACGCACCGGCTTCGACGCCGGCGTCGGCTTCGCCGTCGGCGTCGTCAGCGTCGTGCGAGACGACGTTGAAGGTGCGGTCGTGTTCCCAGAAGCGCGCGTTAGTCCTGTCGAGGATGAGGACGCCGCCGCCCGCGCGCGCAGCCATGTCGAACGGCTCGAAGGCGACGTCTCGCGGGAAGAGCAGTTGGCGCGGGAAGCCTCCCCCGTGCAGATCGAAGACGAGCAGACCTTTGGGCGCGAGCGTGCCGACGACGAGGTAATGATCCTGCGTGACGGCGAGCCCGCCGAAGACGAACGACGGCGCGGGCGCAGACTCCTTCGGACTAAACTCGCCCTCCTTCGCCTCGCGCGCGCAGCGCGACGCGCAGATCGCGGCAGACCAGAACTCCGTCGTCGCGTGCGAGCCCGCGGAGCGCACCAACACCTTCGCGCGCGACCCGTCTATCCAGTACCAGTTGCCGTAGCGGTCGCGCGCCGCGCCGCGCCGCCCGTCGGTGTCGGGCGCGCGGTCGTCTGGCGCGGCGGTGAAGCGGAAGAGGCGCGGCTGCAAGATCAGTTCATTGCGGCGCGAGTCCCACGCGAGCCCGGAGGCGTTGGCGGCGGGCGCAAGCCGCGTCTGCGTCTCGTCCGTCTTCGACTTCTTCCAGATCGCGCGCAGCGTCGTGCCGCCGGCGTCGGTGCATTCGCGCCAGTCGCCGAAGCCGAGCAGCAGTCGGTAGCGTGTGCCGTTTACGTCCAACGTCAGCACTCCTCCGGGATCACGGGCACGGGCACGACCAAGCCTGCGCCGTCGCCGCCGCCGCCCTTCGGCTTCACCGTCCCGCGCATCGAGTCAATCGGCGCGGGGTCGCCGACGCCGACGCTGATGCCGAGCACGCGCGGCAGCTCTAAACCCGTCATCGGGATCGTGTCGGCGCGCGCCTCGTCGCCGCGCGCGACGAACACGTCGTTGACGAAATCAACGTTCGCGACGCGGCTCGCGACCGCGAGCAGCTCTCGCGTCGAGACCGCCTTGCCGAGCGCCCAGCCGTTCTGCCCGGCGGCGTACTGCGGCGTCGTCAGAAGCGCCGCCTGCGTCTCGATCTGCGTGCGCCCGGCGGGCGGGAGCGGCGAGAGGAACTTCAGCAGCTCGCGCCTGACGGCGTCGGTCGTCTCGGCGATTGACGCGCCCGCGACGACGCTGATGCCGACCGAGACCCAGACGGGCACGTAGTCCGCCCCGCGCAGGAAGACTTCGGTCGTGATCAAACGGCGCGGTTCGAGGTAGCGGCAGACGGCTTCGAGGAAGACTTGATCGGGCAGCGGCGCGTCGGGCTGTCGCGCGTCGTAGCGCGGGATGAGCATGAGCGTGACCGCGCCCGCCGCCGCGCCCGCCGCGCCGCCCCGCAGCGCGGGGTTGTAGTTCGGCAGCACCTCGACGCGACCGATGTCAACGCCGGGCGTGCGCAGCGTGATCGAGAGGAAGTCGGCGGCGGTGACGAGCCGCTCGCGGTGTTGCAGGTACCGAGCGATCTGTTTCTCGCCATCGAGCACAGTCTCGGCTTCCGCGCCGCCCCACGTCTGCACCGGGTTCGTCACCTTGAATCCGGCGGGCAGCGCGGGGCTCGTGCTGATCGAGCCCGCGCCGACGTTCCCCGCCGCGCCGACGCCGTAGTCGTACTCGGCGCGGATGGTCGCCCCGGCGGGCGGGCGCTTCCCCCGCGTCCCGTCGCCGAACCTGATCTCGCCCGACTCGCGGTTGAGCGTGAAGACTTCGACGCGCGCATTTTGGACGACGGGCGAGCCGGGCGGGCGGCGCGGGTCGAGCGTCGGCACTTCGGGTCCCGCGTCGGCGAGGTCTTCGATGCGCGTCCAGACGCGCGACTCCGTGAGCCGGTCGCTCGCGCGCGTCGTGACGACGATGCGGACGGAGCCGGGGAGCACCGGAGTGTGCGAGAGGAAACTGATCTGATCGGGCGCGCCCGTGCCGTCGGGCAGTTGCTCGCCGACGACGTGGGCGCGCTGCGTCACGTTCGCCGCGTTGACGCCGACCCAGAGCAGGCGCACCTGCGCCGCCGCGTCGTCGCGCGGGCGCACTCGCAGCCACGTAAGCACGCGGTCGTTCAAGCTCGTGTCGTCGAGCGTCGGCGGGAAGTCGCCGACGCCGGGCTCCAGCGGATCGAGATCAGTCCACAGCCGCAGATCGTCTTTGTTCGACGGCAGGCTCACCTGCACGACGCCGGGCATCGAGAGCACGTCTCCTTGCGCTGTGGCGACGAGCGATCTGTAAGTGGGCTTGCGCGCCGTGGGGTCGTCGGGCAGATCGGTGCCGCCGGAGACGTTCGGGATTTCGTAAACGAGGAGCGACTGGCTCTGCCGCTGCGGCGCGCCGCCGCCGGGCGCGAGCGTGCGCTGGTCGGTCGAGAGCACGGGCACGACGCCGAGGCTGAGCGTGCGTCCGGCGAGGCTTTTGCGAATCTCGTCGTGCAAATCCTCGCGCGCCTTGTCGGTCGTGTCCGAGGGCTTATCATTCGCGCGCGCGAGCAGCGCGATCCAGAGCGCGCCGCCGACGGCGTCCTTGCCGAGATCGACGCCCACGGTCTGCTTCGCGTCGAGCGGGACGGTCTCGTAGAGTTCGAGCTTGGTCGTGTCGAGTTCGTCCTTTTTGTAAGAGGCGTAGAGCAGGCTGTAGTAGTCCTTGAGCTGCGCGGCGTCCGCGTCGGCTACCTTGCGCTTGTAGAAGACCTGCGCCTCGACGGGCAGCACGTCCAAGCCGAGGTCTGTGTAGAAAGGGACTTTCCCCGCGCGCACCTCGCGCCCGGCGGGGAGCGTGACGGTCTCGCGCGGACCGCGCTCGTTCGTGAACTGCACGAGCCCGCGCGCGCTCGACGCGGGTTGCAGCGGCACGCCGAGCAGCGAGAGGAACTTCAGGCGGTTGCGCTCCGGAATCTGGTTGCAGCGGTAGAGCAGGCTCTCCGTGAGGAACGCGAATATCTCGACGAGCGTGACGCCCGGATCGCTCTTGTTGAAGTTCGTCCACTCCGGGTTGTGCACGGGGACGCGCGCCAGCGCCTCGTCCAAGAGGTCTTGGTAGCGCCGGTCGTCGAGATTGGGAAGTGTGATCGGCATAGACACAAGTTCAGCCCGTCAGGCTGACCGTCAGGCTCACCGCCTCCTTCTTATTCGTGGCGACGAGCCGGTAGTTGATCGTGGCGACAGCCGCCTGCGGATCGTCTGCGTCCGCCTCGACCGAGACGTTCTCGACCGCGACGCGCGGCTCCCACTGGGCGAGCTCCTTCGTGATGCGATCCTTGATGAGCTGGCGCGTCGTCACCGTGTTCGGCTCGAAGAGGTAGCGCGCGAGGCTCCCGCCGAACGTCGGCAGTCGCAGGCGCTCGCGCTGCTCCGTGAGGAGGATGACGCGGATTGACTCGCGCACGTTCTCCTCGCCCTCCGACCAACTGACGCGCCCGTCCGCGCCGACGCGCGGCGGGAAGGTCATGTCTTTGCCGTAGATTTGTCCGCTCTTGAGCATCACCGGAAATTCCCTAGTCGCTTCTCAAAACTCTCCGTCGCGCGCGAAGTCCTCCGAGTCGTTCCGTCACTTCTTCTTCGCCGCGAAGCCGGGCAGCGGGAAGCAGATGATGAAGAACGGCAGCCAGCGGAAGATGAAGTCGAGCAGGCTGACGATGATCATCAGCAGGATGAGCGCGCAGATGGTGATGATCGGGATCGAGAGCGAGCAGATCATCCCCATCTGCAAGCCGCCGTCCGCGCACGCGCCGCCGTCGGGCACGGACAAGTCCTTGTGCAGGGGCCAAGGCAGCACCGTGCGCACGAGGTCGCCGAGCGTGATGCCCTTCATCCGCTCGATCTGCCCGCAGAGCACGTCCGACATCATGAACGCGGTGTTCTTGTCGAACTTCCGCAAGCCCGCGGGCGAAGTGTCAACGGGGAGCGCGATGCGGACGGGGCGGGCGGGCGCGTCCGGGTCGAAGAAGCCCGCCATCTGAAACTCCCGCGTCGGCGCGCTCACGACGGGCGGATCGATGGGACCGCACAGCGGTCGCTCATAGACGCAGCGGACGACGTAAAAACCTTCGCGCGCGTCCATCGGCTTCTGCGCCGCGAGGGGGAGTTGCGCCGCGACGGGCGCGGGCTTGCGCTCGAAGGCGGCTTTGATCAGGTCTGCGAGCGCGTCGATCTTCTTCTTCGACCTGTCGAACTCAGAGTCTTTCGCGTCGGGCTTGATGGTCACGACGGGCAAGGGACCGAGCGCGTCGTCGCCGTCGCGCTCCGTGTGCGCGAGCGGGAAGAGGAAGCTGGGGAAGGTCGGGTCGGGCGCGTTCGGGTTGTCGGGGGCGTGCGCGTCGCGGTCGTAGGAGACGGCTGCCGCTTCGAGCCGCTCCTGCGCCGTCGGGTTCGCGTCTTCGAGCAGGACGGCGCGCAGCGCTACGACCAGGTTCTTCTTGATCTTCCCCGGCTGCTGGTAGAGCTTCGACTCGTTGAAGAGCGTGGTGGCGCGACCGCCGGTGAGCTTGGCGGACTTGAGCGCGTTATAGACGGCGAGCTGCGGCGCGTCGCCGGCGAGCGCGGCGACGGCTGACGGCGAGACGACCGCCGCCCAGACCTTCGGCAGGTTCTCTTCGAGGAATTTCGCGAAGTCGAGCAGGACGTACCAGGAGCCGGTCTGCAGGAGCTCGCGCGCGGATTTGACGGCGGCGTCGTGCGCGCCCTTCTGCGTCGCGTTGTTCAGGTCGAACGGCGCGTCGCCGGACGGCGTGGCGACGGCGTGACCGGGCAGCCACGTCGGGTCTTCGACGGCGCGCGCCGCGTCCGCCTTCTGGAGCAGCGCCTTCCACGGCTCGGTCACGTCGAGCCACAGCTTCATCATGCGCGGGTCGAGGCTCTCTTTCGACGGGTCGCTCGAAGATGACGAGGAGCCTTGTGAAGACGCGGCGGCGTTCGTCGCGGCGGCTGAGAGCTGCGACTGCAGGAGCGACGTGGCGTGCGCGTAGGTCTCGCGCTTGCCGACGGGGACGAGCCCTGTGAGCACGCGCCTGCGCCGCCCCTCGTCGTCCGTGAAGTTCACTGGGAAGAGCGGCAACTTCTCTTCGCCGTCAACGAGCACGTCGGCGGTCGCGTTCTTCCCGCCGACGACTTTTTGCCAGCCCGTCTCGCCGTCCGTCGTAGAGACGAGCGCGTACTCCTCCCACGTCTCGTCGAACGCAGGCAAAGGGATCGTCTGATCGACCGCGCCCGTGTGCGGATCAACGAACTGCACGCGCGCGCCCGAACCGCTGACGACCGTCGCGGGGAACAGGCGGCGGACGACGAACGTCGCCGTTTCGTCGCGCCCCTTGTCGAGCGACTTGTCGGGCAGACCCGCGCGACCGCAGACGAGGCAGGAGGCGATCATGTAGAAGCGCTGGTGCGCAGGCTGGTAGAGCTTGAGCGTCGTCGCCTTCTCGCGCGCGAACGTCGGCGCGCCCGTCATCGTCGAGACGGGCGCGCTCGTGTTCTGCGTCGCAGTCTTCGCCTCTCCGCTCAAGCCGCGCGCGGCGAGGAGTCGCGCTTGCCGTCTGCTCTCAAGCGCCTGTCGCGCGCGCTGGAACGGGAGCGCGAAGCGGGGCGCGACCTCGACGGGCGCGGGCGCGGGGACGGTGTCGCGCCAGGTTTCCGGCTGCGCGACGTGGTCTGTGAGGCGCGCCGGATCGTTTTCGAGCAGCGTCAACAGGTCTTGCATGAAAGAGTCTTTGGCGAAGCGCAGGATCGCCGGGCGCTGAAGCGCCGCGCGCCGCGCGCCGGGCTGTTCGAGCCCCGCCGCGTCGCGCCACATCTGCGCGGGCGCCGTCCATTGCACAACGTCTTTCATCTTCGACTCAGAGAAGAATCTCTAGCCACAGAGAGCACAGAGAACACAGAGACGAACGATGAAGTAGGACGATGAACGATGAACGATGAACTGAAGGCGATCTATTTTTACTTTATCGTTCATCGTTCCTACTTCCTACTTTCTTTTCCCCCTCTGTGCCCTCTGTGGCTAAATCTTCCGTGGCTAGACCTCACCAGATGTTCCCCGCGCCCGGCGTGTAGGAGGCGCTGATGACCGAGTTGCTGATCAGGGTGTCGCACTGGACGACGCCGCTGAACTTCGACATCCCGGCGTCAACCGTCACCATCCCCGCCGAGACCGCGACCTGACTCGCGTTCACCGTCACCTTCGCCGACGCGTTGACGGTGACGCCGCTCGGCTCCATCTTGATCGAGTTGCCGTTGCTGTCCACGATCTCGACCGTGCCGGGCGAGTCCTTCAGCGTCATCTTCTGCCCGCCCGGCGTCTCGACGATGAACTTCTCCTGCCCGTCCGTGTCGTCGAGCGTGATCTTGACGCCGTTGCGCGAGCGAAGAACTTTCTTCGTGTTGTTCGCGTCCATTGACTGCGGCGGCGTGTCGGTGCCGTTCCACAGCCCGCCGAGGACGAACGGGCGGCGCGGGTCGCCCGCCTCGAACGCGACGAGCACCTCGTCGTTCGCGTCGGGGACGAACCAGCTGCCGCGGTTGTCGCCAGCCATCAGAGTCGCCACGCGCGCCCAGGTCTCGTAAGCGCCGCCCTCGGTGTCGGGAGCCCACGGGAGCTTCACCTTGACGCGCCCCATGCCTTCCGGGTCTTGGTTGTCCGAGACGAGCGCCGGGAAGACGCCGTACCAGCGACCGCCTAAGCCCGCGGACTGGCGCGCGACTAAAACATTTCCGAGTGGAGTGCCTTCGAACATCTCTCGTCGCTCACTGGTTGGAACACTCGACGTACCCTTGCTGCTGCCGCGGGTTCTCGCACCACTTCTTCAACTGCACGACGTATGTGCCCTGGCGGACGTGCGCGCTCAGGTCGAAGTTGGCGCTCCCGGCGTCGTCCTCGCTGGCGAAGCCCGCCTGCCCCTGCCCGACGTGACCGACGGCGACCGTGATGTACCAGTCGCGCTTCTTGTAGATCGTCGCCGCGTAGCCTTCGTTCTTCGTCTTCTCCACTTCGGGGCGCGCCGCGTCTGGGCTGTCGTCGTGCCCGACGACGACGCCCCACGTGCCGACCTCCGCCGAGCGCGCCTCCGCCTTCTGCAAAGCCGGGGCGATGTACTCCTGCTGCTGCTTCGGCTGCGTCAGCGCCACGTGCTCCAGAATCTCCTTGGCGTCGTTCGGGTAGAGTTCGAGCAGCAACGACTGCGCGCCCTCGCGCTCCTCCTGCTTGTCGCTGAAGAGCTTCGGGATCACTTCGAGCATGACGCGGCGGCGGCGATCCGTCTCCTCCGCCTCGTACTTCTGCTTCTCGAAGTCGAACTGCGCGTCGGACTGCCGCGTCTGCTGCGCGCTGTAGTTGGCGTTAAAGAGCAGCGCGACCGCGCCGAGCACGACGCTGCCGACGAAAGTCGAGATCGTGGACATGCGTTCCCAGAACCTGTCGGCGAAGCTGCGCCGGTTCTCCTGCGCCCCGCGGCGCAC
>JAIVGV010000054.1 GCA_020201365.1 Acidobacteriota bacterium | reverse complement strand
GCGCGAGCTGCGTTCTGTCTTGCTGGAATCTGAACACGATTTATATCTCCATTTCGGATTTCGGAATTCGGATTGCGGATTAAAGAAGAGCGATGACGTTGACGCTCTCAAATCCGCAATCCGCATTCCGCATTCCGCAATCTATTCCGTTGCTCCGACCGCGACGACCGGCTTGCCCGCGCCGTCGGTCGCCTCGTCCGCGGGCGCGTTCTTGTCAACCAGCTCCACGTCGAGGCAGAGCGACTGCAACTCGCGCACGAGGACGTTGAAGGATTCGGGGACGCCGGGGTTGAAGTCCGCCTCGCCCTTCACGATCGCCTCGTAAATCTTCGAGCGACCCGCCACGTCGTCGGACTTCGCCGTCAGGAGTTCCTGAAGGATGTGCGCCGCGCCGTAGGCTTCGAGCGCCCAGACCTCCATCTCGCCGAAGCGCTGACCGCCGAACTGCGCCTTGCCGCCCAGGGGCTGCTGCGTGATGAGCGAGTAGGGTCCGATCGAGCGCGCGTGAATCTTGTCGTCAACCAGGTGCGAGAGCTTGAGCATGTAGATGTAGCCGATGGTCACCTTCTGCTCGAACGGCTCGCCGTTGAGTCCGTCGTAAAGCACGGTCTTGCCGGAGTCGGCGACGATCTCAGGCAAGCCCTGCTCCTTGAGCGTCGCGCTCGCGCGCCTGATCATCTCCTTGATCTCCGGCTCGGTCGCGCCGTCGAAGACGGGCGTCGCGAAGTAGAGACCGAGGACGCGCGCCGCCCAGCCCAAGTGCGTCTCCAGGATTTGACCGACGTTCATGCGCGAGGGCACGCCCAAGGGGTTCAGGACGATGTCCACGGGCGTGCCGTCCGGCAGGTACGGCATGTCCTCTTCCGGCAGAATGCGCGCGATGACGCCCTTGTTGCCGTGGCGACCAGCCATCTTGTCGCCGACCGAGAGCTTGCGCTTCATCGCGATGAAGACCTTGACCATCTTGATCACGCCGGGCGCGAGTTCGTCGCCCTGACGCAGCTTGGCGATCTTCTCCTCGTAGATGTCGGTCAGGATTTTGATCTGACGCTCGGTGCGATCCTCGAAGTCTTTGACCTCGGCGGCGACGTCAACGCGCGTCGTCGTCAGCTGCGCCTTGCGTAGCTGCTTGGGTTCGAGTCCGGCGAGCATCTCGCGCGTGATCGTCGTGTTCTTCGGGATGCGCACCTCCCGGTCAACCGAGAGGTCGGCGGCGAGCTTGCGCCCCTCGAACAGCTCGGCGATGCGCGCGTCGCGCTGCTCGCGCAAGATTCGGATTTCGTCTTCGAGGTCGCGGCGCAGGCGCTCCTCCTCCTCCTGCTCGATTGAGAGCGAGCGCGCGTCGCGCTCCGTACCTTTGCGCGTGAAGACCTGCACCTCGACGACCGTGCCGTCAATGCCCGGCGGGCACACGAGCGACGCGTCCTTCACGTCGCCCGCCTTCTCGCCGAAGATCGCGCGGAGCAGTTTCTCTTCCGCGGTAAGTTGCGTCTCGCCCTTCGGCGTGACCTTGCCGACGAGGATCGAGCCCGGCTTGACCTGCGCGCCGATGCGGATGATGCCGCTCTCGTCCAGATCGCGGAGCATGTTCTCGCCGACGTTCGGGATGTCGCGCGTGATCTCCTCGGGTCCGAGCTTCGTGTCGCGCGCCTCGATCTCGAGCTCCTCGATGTGGATCGAGGTGTAGAAGTCGTCCTTCACCAGGTGCTCACTGACTAAGATCGCGTCCTCGAAGTTGTAGCCGCGCCACGGCATGAAGGCGACCAGCACGTTGCGCCCCAAAGCCAACTCGCCCCTGTCCGTGCAAGGACCGTCCGCGATCACCTGCGCCTTCGCGACGCGCTCGCCGACCGAGACGATGGGTCGCTGGTTGATGCACGTGTTCTGGTTCGAGCGCTTGAACTTCGTGAGCGTGTAGATGTCCGCCGTCACCTCGCGCGAGATCGTGCCGTCCACGTTGTGATCGGCGCGCACGATGATGCGCTCCGAGTCGACGTAGTCCACGACGCCGTCGCGCCGCGCCGAGACGACCGCGCCGGAGTCGCGCGCCGTCACCTGCTCCATGCCCGTGCCGATGTAGGGCGACTCGGCGCGCAGCAGCGGCACGCTCTGGCGCTGCATGTTCGATCCCATCAGCGCGCGGTTCGCGTCGTCGTTTTCGAGGAACGGGATCAGAGACGCGGCGACGGAGACGAGCTGCTTGGGCGAAACGTCAACGTACTCGATCTCGTCGCGCAGCGAGACGATGAACTCGCCCGCCTTGCGCGCCGCGTTGCGCTCGTTGACGATGTTGCCCGCCTCGTCGAGCTCGATGTTCGCCTGACCGATGACATACTTGTCCTCCTCCCACGCCGTCAGGTAGAACGGGTACGGCTCGGACTCGGCTTTTTTGCCGTCCGCGCCGACGCGCCGGTTCGCCTTGTCAATCTCTTCCTGCGTGACGTGATCGCCCGGCTTGAACTTCGTGTCGCCGCCGTTGACGATGCGCGCGTATTCGATGACGCGACCATCAGCGACCTTGCGGTACGGCGACTCGATGAAGCCGAACTCGTTGATGCGCGCGAAGCACGACAAGCTAGAGATGAGTCCGATGTTCGGACCCTCGGGCGTCTCGATCGGGCAGATGCGCCCGTAGTGCGTCGGGTGCACGTCGCGCACCTCGAAGCCAGCGCGCTCGCGCGAGAGCCCGCCCGGTCCCAATGCCGAGAGTCGGCGCTTGTGCGTGATCTCGGAGAGCGGGTTCGTCTGATCCATGAACTGCGAGAGCTGCGACGAGCCGAAGAACTCACGCACGGCAGCCGTCACCGGCTTCGCGTTGATGAGATCGCGCGGCATCGTCGTCTGCATCTCCTGCTGGATCGACATCTTCTCCTTGATCGCGCGCTCCATCCTGACCAAGCCGATGCGGAACTGGTTCTCCAACAGTTCGCCGACCGCGCGGACGCGGCGGTTGCCGAGGTGATCGATGTCGTCCGCCATGAACTCCTGCGGGTTGCGGCGCATCTTCAGCAGGTACGCGATGACGGAGACGAAGTCCGTCGCCGACAGGAGCGGATCGGTGATGCGGTCGCGCTCCGGTCGCCCCATCTTGATGTTGAACTTGAGCCGCCCGACGCGCGAGAGATCGAACTTGCGCTCGTCGAAGAACATGCCCTCGAAGAGTCGGTAGGCGGTCTGCACGGTCGGCGGATCGCCCGGTCGCATCTTGCGGTAGATTTCGAGGAGCGCGTCCACCGGCTTCGTGATCACGTCCTTCTTTAAGGTGAGCGAGAGCACGTTTCCGAGATCGTCGCGCTCGGGGAAGAAGACGGCGAACTCCTTGACGCCCGACTCGGCGATCTCCTGCAGCTTCGCCGGGTTGATCTCGTTATTGGCTTCGAGCAGCACCTCGCCCGTCTCGGTGTTGACCACGTCGGCGACGGCGTAAGCGCCCTCGAACTGCTGAGAGTCAACCTCGACCTCTTTCGTCTTGCCCTTGCGCAACTGCGCGAGCGCCGACTGCGTGACCTTCTTGCCCGCGCGCACGACCGCCTCGCTCGCGCCCTTCACCTTGAGATCGCCCTCGACCTTCATGCCGACGAGGTTCGACGCGCCTCCGTCGCCCACCTGGATGAAGAAGCGTCCGCCCTCGACGCGCACGTCGTCCACGGTGTAGAAGGCGCGCAGGATCGACTCGTCGGAGAACCCGGCGTTCTTCACGGCGTCTTCGAGCTGCGCGTCCGAGCCGAAGCCTTTCGGATCGAACTGCGGGTTCAGCCAGATGCCGAGCGCGCGCAGGAAGATCGAAGCCAAGAACTTGCGCTTGCGATCAATGCGAACGTAGAGCAGGTTCTTCTGGTCGTACTCGAACTCGACCCAAGAGCCGCGGTACGGGATGACCTTCGCCAGAAAGACGGGCGACTTCTCGAAGAAGACGCCGGGCGAGCGGTGGAGCTGCGAGACGATGACGCGCTCCGTGCCGTTGATGATGAACGTGCCGTTGTCCGTCATCAAAGGAATCTCGCCGAAGAAAACTTCCTCCTCCTTGATGTCGCGGATCGAGCGCGTGTCGGTCTCCTGATCCACGTCGAAGACGGTCAGGCGAATCTTCACCTTGAGCGGCACGCTGTAGGTCATGCCGCGCTCCTGACACTCCTGCTGATCGTGCTTGTGCTTGAGGCCCACGGGCTCGCCGCAGTTGTCGCACAGCTGCGGGCGCACGGCGTTGAACGTGCCGCAGTTGTGGCACAGGCTCTCGCCCGGCACGAGCGGATCGACCTTGACGAGCGAGCCGCAGTTCTTGCAGTTCGCGCGCAGGTAGCGCAAGCCCTCGAGCCGACCGCACTTGCACTGCCAGTTGCCGATGGAGTACTCGACGAAATCTAGTTCGGCAGTCCCGCGGAAGTCCGAGATCGGGAAGACCGAGCGGAAGACCGCCTGCAAGCCCATCGGCTCGCGCTCCTCCGGGAGGAGATCCATCTGGAGGAAGCGGTTGTAGGAGTCGCGCTGAATCTCGATCAGGTTCGGGATGCGCGCGGCGGTCTTGATCTTCGAGAAGTCGTGGCGCGCGGGCGGCTGGCTCGTGCGCCGACCCATGCCGAGCGCGTGCTGTTGGAGCGGGTTCGCAGACATCTTGGTAAGCCCTCTAGAGAAGAAGAGACGAGTGGCAAGCGACAAGCAGGAACAACTGTTTCACCTGTCACTTATCACTCGTCACTTGTCACTACCCGTTAAAGACGACGAAAGACGGTCAGAGCACACGACGCTCCGACCGCTTAGCGTGAATAAAAGCGGTTGTTAACGCTCAACGAATTGTGGGAGTAACGCCCTCGCCTCAATACTCCCCTACCTTAGCCGCCGCGCGGCGCTCTGTCAAGCCGAGGCAAAGTCTGGAGCCGAGAGTCCGGAGTCCGGGAGTCAAAAACGAGATCGAGTTGACTCCGAGACTCCAGACCCCAGACTCGCGACTGTAAAAGTTACTTGACTTCGACGGTCGCGCCCGCGTCGGCGAGCTTCTGGCGGATGGTCTCGGCTTCGTCTTTGGAGACGCCTTCCTTGACCGCCTTGGGCGCGGCTTCGACGAGGTCTTTCGCCTCCTTCAAGCCGAGCGCGGTGATCTCGCGGACGACCTTGATGACGTTGATCTTGTTGCCGCCCGCGGCTTGCAGGATCACGTCGAACTCGGTCTTCTCCTCGGCGGGGGCCGCAGCCTCGCCGCCGCCCGCCGCCGCCGCCGGGGCGACAGCCACCGCCGCCGCCGCCGCCGAGACGCCGAACGTCTCCTCGATCAACTTCACCAGCTCCGAAGTCTCAAGAAGGCTCTTCTCCTTCAGAGCGTCAACGATTTCCTGATTCGAAAGTGCCATGACTACCTCTCATCCTCCTCAAAGGGTTCTAGTGTTGCCGTCTGTGTTTACCGTTGCAGCAGGAGAACCCACGGGACGCAAGGCAGTGCAAGTTGCATCTCAAGCCCTGCTCAGCGTCCGAGGCGGACGACTCTGACAAATCGCCCAGCCCGTTTTTCCGCGTCCGGCTGACTCTTCAATTGCGGACTTCGGATTCTAGATTGCGGATTGAGAACTCGGCGTCTTAAATCCGCAACCCGAATTCCGAAATCTAAAATCCTCCTCGCCCTTCTGATCGCCGACCCGCCGGACGACGACGGCGAGGTTGCGCGGCACCGCCGAGATGACGGTCGCGAGCCGCTGCGCCTGCGCGTTCAAGAGGAACATGATCTTCGAGATCAGTTCCTCCTTCGGCGGAAGCGTGGCGAGCGCCTCCACGTCGCGCAGCGCGACGACCCTGCCCTGCACCACGCCCGCCTTGAACGTGAACACTTCCGGGTTGTCCTTGGCGAACTTCGAGACAGCCTTGGAGAGTGTCACCGGATCGCTCGCGACGGCGACCGCCGTCACGCCCTTGAAGTGCTCGGACGCCTGCTCGTAGGGCGTGCCCTCCGCCGCCTTGCGCGCGAGCGTGTTCTTGACGACCGCGTACTGCGCGCCCGCCTGCCGCAAGGTGTTGCGCAGCTCCTGATCCTTCGCCACCGTCATGTTCTTGAAGCCGACGAACATCGCGGCTTGCGCCTGGCGCAACTGCTCGGCGAGTGCTTCGAGGTCTTTCTGCTTCTGCTCTCTCGTCTTCATCTCTTGCTGTCCCTCCCTCGACGCTACTTCGCGTAAGCCGTCTCGTCGAGCAAAACACCGGGGCTCATCGTCGCCGCGAGGTTCACCTTCTTGACGTACTTACCCTTCGCCGTCGCGGGCTTCGCGCGCACCACGGCGTCGAGCAGCGTCTGCGCGTTCTCGCGCAGGCGAGTCTCGTCGAACGACACCTTGCCGATGCCGACGTGGATGACGCCCGTCTTGTCCACGCGGTACTCGACCTTGCCCGCTTTGGTCTCGGCGACCGCCGCGCGCACGTCCGTCGTCACCGTCCCCGTCTTCGGGTTCGGCATCAGACCGCGCGGACCCAAGACCTTTCCGAGCTGACCGACGAGGCGCATCATGTCGGGCGTGGCGATCACGGCGTCGTAGTCGAGCCAGCCCTCCTTGATGCGCGCCACCATGTCCTCGCCGCCGACGAAGTCCGCGCCCGCCTCCTCGGCTTCGCGCACCTTGTCGCCCTGCGTGATGACGAGCACGCGCTTCGACTTACCCAAGCCGTGCGGTAGCACGATCGTGCCGCGCACCAACTGATCCGCCTTGCGCGGATCGACGCCGAGCCACATGGTGAGTTCGACCGTCTCGTCGAACTTGCGCGCGGTGACGGCGACCATCTCCTTGAGCTTCGCCAACCCCTCGTCGAGCGTGTACTTGCGCCCCTCCTCGATCTTCGCGAGCGCGTTGCGATACTTCTTCCCGTGTGCTGCCATTTCCTGAACCTCTGAGGTGCAAACGAGACGACTATTGAAAGTCTGCTCTCTCCCTCTCTAAAACGACGAGGTAGGAACGATGAACGATGATGTGAAGACGATCCGCTCTTCCTTCATCCTTCATCCTTCCGACTTCATCCTTCGACTGTGAGTCCCATGTTGCGCGCCGTGCCTTCGATGGTCTTGATGGCTGATTCGAGGCTCGTCGTGTTGAGATCGGGGAGCTTCGTCTTGGCGATCTCCTCGATCTTGGCGCGCGAGATGGTGCCGACCTTCTCTTTCTTCGGGCTGCCCGATCCCTTGGGCACGCCCGCGGCTTTCTTCAAGAGGTCTGCGGCGGGCGGCGTCTTCGTCTCGAAGGTGAAGGAGCGATCAGCGAAGACCGTGATCACGACCGGGATTTTCAAGTCCGGGTCCATGTTCGAGGTCTTGGCGTTGAACGCCTTGCAGAACTCCATGATGTTGACGCCGTGCTGTCCCAGCGCGGGACCGATCGGCGGCGCGGGGTTGGCCTTCCCCGCCGGGACTTGCAGCTTGATGTAGCCGGTGACTTTCTTCGCCATGATGATTACTCGTCTTCAGTAAACGTAACTTTCTCCACGTCCAAAAAGTTCAGCTCCACCGGCGTCGAACGTCCGAAGATCGTGACGACGACCTTGAGCGTTGACTTGTCGGAGTTGACCTCCTCGACCTTGCCCGTAAACGACGCGAAGGGACCCGACTTGATGCGCACGGTCTCCCCCGCCTGATACGTGAACTTCGGCTTGGGCTTCTCGGCAGCCTCCGTCACGTTGTGGACGATCTGATCGACCTCCTGCGGCGTCAGCGGCGTCGGGTGCTGCCCGCCGACAAACCCGGTCACCTTCGGCGTCGCCTTGATGAGGTGGAAGACGTTGTCGGGGATGTGCCCGCGCTCGTCGCACTCGATCTGGACGAGCACGTAGCCGGGGTAGAACATGCGCGACGACTCGACGCGCTTGTTGCCGCGCATCTCGACGACGGTCTCCGTCGGCACGAGCACCTCTGTGATCTCGGCGCCGAGATTCATGTCGCGCACGCGCGCCTTGAGCGAGTCGCGCACCTTCTTCTCGTGCCCCGAGTAGGTGTGGAGGATGAACCACTGCTGCATCGAAAACTTCCTTGTCTCTCTGCGACCGACACAACGCGACGCGCGTCCGAGCGCGACTTTCACCGAGACTCATTAGCCGCCGAATAGCTTGTGGAAACCGCCCAGCAGCTTGGCGAAGATTTGATCGATTGACCACAGGTACGCGGCGAAGAAGGCGACGGCGACGATCGTGATGATCGTCGTGTTCTGCACCTCGCGCAGCGAGGGCCACGTCACGCGCCGCAGCTCCTGCCGCACGTCGCGCCAGAACGTGCCGACGCGACCGAAGAACCCTTCGCGCGAGCCCTGCACGCCGCGCTCGCGCCGCGCCGGGCGACCTTCCGCGCCCTCGCCGTAGCGCGCCATGCGCGGCGCTGCCGACGCGCCGCTCGTCACGGTTGAAGAACTCGTGCGCGCGGGCGGGGCTTCGGCTTCGAGCGACGGCGACTCTTCGTCGTCCGCGTCGCCCTGCCCTTCGATGAAATCGTCGTCGTCCACGTCTTTCCTTCTCGCCACGGGGGTTGCCCCCTCAAGAAATCAGTCCGACAGGGGTAACAGGATTCGAACCCGTACTTTCGGTTTTGGAGACCGACGTGCTAACCGTTGACACTATACCCCTAAGAGCAAGGATGAGGGCGGAAGGCGGAAGGATGAAATAAACCGCTCGGAGCGTGCGCTCACACTTTCATCCTTCATCCTTCCGACTTCCTACTTGGTCTCTTTGTGTCCCGTGTGCCGACGGCAGCGACGGCAGAACTTGCTGAATTTACTCGACGACCTCGCTGATGGTGCCCGCGCCGACGGTGCGGCCGCCCTCGCGGATGGCGAACCGCAAGCCCTTCTCCATCGCGATCGGCGTGATCAGCTCTATTTCCATCGCCACGTTGTCGCCCGGCATGACCATCTCGACCCCCTCGGGCAGCTTCGCCACCCCCGTCACGTCCGTCGTGCGGAAGTAGAACTGCGGGCGGTAGCCCGTAAAAAACGGCGTGTGGCGCCCCCCCTCCTCCTTCGTCAGGATGTAGGCCTCGGCCCTGAACTTCGTGTGCGGCGTGATCGAGCCCGGCTTGGCGATGACCTGCCCCCGCTCGACGTCCTTGCGCTCGACCCCGCGCAGCAGCAGCCCGACGTTGTCGCCGGCGACGCCCTCGTCCAGCAGCTTCTTGAACATCTCGACGCCCGTCACGACCGTCGTCCGCGTGTCGCGGATGCCGACGATCTCGACCGACTCGTTGACCTTGACCCTCCCCCGCTCGACCCTGCCCGTCGCCACCGTGCCTCTACCCTGGATGGTGAAGATGTCCTCGACCGGCATCAGGAAAGGCTTGTCCGTGTCCCTCGCCGGCGTCGGGATGTAGGAGTCGACCCGCGCCATCAGCTCGTCGACCGTCTTCTCCCACTCCGGCTCGCCGTTCAAGGCGCCCAGGGCAGAGCCCCGGACGATCGGGACGTCGTCGCCCGGGAACTCGTACTTCGACAAAAGCTCCCTGACCTCGAGCTCGACCAGGTCCAGGAGCTCGGGGTCGTCGACGGCGTCCACCTTGTTCATGAACACGACCATCGCGGGCACGCCCACCTGGCGCGCCAGCAGGATGTGCTCACGGGTCTGCGGCATGGGGCCGTCGGTCGCGGCGACGACCAGGATCGCCCCGTCCATCTGGGCGGCGCCCGTGATCATGTTCTTGACGTAGTCGGCGTGCCCGGGGCAGTCGACGTGCGCGTAGTGGCGGTTCGCGGTCTCGTACTCGACGTGGGCGGTCGCTATAGTGATGCCGCGGGCGCGCTCCTCCGGCGCGTTGTCGATGGAGTCGAACGAGCGGAAGGCGATCTTGGGGTTGTGCTTGGCCAGGACCTTCGTGATCGCCGCCGTCAGAGTGGTCTTGCCGTGATCGACGTGCCCGATGGTCCCGATGTTGACGTGCGGCTTCGACCGGTCAAACTTCTCCTTCGCCATAACGAGTCCTCTTTATACTGTCTAAGATGAAACCTTTTGATGGAGCCCGCGATGAGATTTGAACTCATGACCTCCTCCTTACCAAGGAGGCGCTCTACCCCTGAGCTACGCGGGCGCTACACTTGCGAACCCGAACCTGTGGCGCGCGTCACGCGCGAGATTATTGGAGCGGGAGACGAGGCTCGAACTCGCGACCCTCAGCTTGGAAGGCTGATGCTCTACCAACTGAGCTACTCCCGCCCGACTAAGGGCGGAGGGATGAGGGATGAGGGATGAACCGAGCGGTTATTCATCCCTCATCCCTCATCCTTCATCCCTCGTAGCGTGGTGCAGGGGGTAGGATTCGAACCTACGTAGGGCGTGAGCCCGCCGGGTTTACAGCCCGGTGCCATTAACCACTCGACCACCCCTGCGCACTGGCTTTCAAAGACGGCAAAGCCGGTGGAGGGATTTGAACCCCCGACCCGCAGTTTACAAAACTGCCGCTCTACCCCTGAGCTACACCGGCTAACGCACACACGGACGCCGTGCGACGCTATCCGACAAAACGCAAATACTAGCAACCGCTTAATTAAAACGCAAGCCGCCGAAGGATTTTCACATCTCCCGGCGCGAAAAGAAATCTGTTGACGCCCCTCGCAGCCGGTCGGTAGGATTGAAGGTGCCCCGCGCGGCGTCGGCGCGAAGGCGCGAACGGGACGCCCGCCTACCCGAAATTCTCTCACCTTAGCACCGCTTTAGAGGCGACGAACCTTTTGAAGTCGCCCACACGCTTTCTGTTGCTTCCACCCAAAGTTTCAAGGAGAAAATCCGTGCGGACTCACCAAACCCTTCGACACCTGCGCGACCTGCTGCTGCTCGTCGCCGCCATCACGCTCCTCGCGCTCGCCAACGCCGCCGCCCAAGCGCAGACCGTCACTGCCGCGTCACCGCCGCCGCGGCCGGTCGTCCAGACGCCAGCCGAGGCGACAGTGACGGGCGCCGTCAAGCCCGCCGCGCGCGACTCGGAACTCTACTGCGCGGGCTACATCGAGCAGAGCCCGTCT
>JAIVGV010000231.1 GCA_020201365.1 Acidobacteriota bacterium | reverse complement strand
ATCGCGCTCCTCATCGTGTGGAGTTCGTGGCATCTCATACGCGAGTCAACGAACGTGCTCCTCGAAGGCACGCCCTCGCACATCAACCTCGCCTCGGTCGAGGAGGCGATCCGCGAGACAGACGGCGTCGAAGCCGTCCACGACCTGCACGTCTGGACGATCACGTCTGGACGCGAAGCGCTCTCGGCGCACGTCGTCCACGCGCACGGCGTCGTCCAGCACGATCTCCTGAGGAGCCTGCGCGCGAAGCTACAAGAGCGCTTCGGCGTTGACCACCTCACCATCCAGATGGAGACCTCCGACTTCGAGGACGAGACGTACCACTTCTGCCACGCGGGAACGGCGTGCTTCAATCCGGGGGACGAGAGACAGGGGCCGGGGGTCGGTGGTTAGGGGTTGGGGAAAAGCGGTTTCCGCCTTAATCCCTAACCCCTATCCCCTAATCCCCATCCCCCGCTTCGCTCATGGAGATCAACTTACTTTTGACGCTCGACCTGCGCGAGCAAGCCGCGCTGCAAGCCGCGCTCGTCACGCACGGCGCGCCCGACCCGCTCGTGACGATGGCGCTCACCGGCGCGTGCCGCATCGCCACGCTGGAAGAGGCGCGCAAGCTCAAGCGCTGGCTCGCCGACGCCCGCGCCGCAGACTCCGGCGACTTCGCCGCCCTCGAAGTCATCGAAAAAGCCCTCGCGCGCTTCGGCATCTAACCCTTCTTCTCAACTCCTTGCCTGTTCTCCCGCCGCGTGTGATCATTCTGACGTTCGGAGGTCTGCGATGAAATTCAACATCACGATTGATCGAGACGAGGATGGCGTCTGGATCGCCGAGTGCCCGGCGATACCGGGCTGCGTGAGTCAGGGCGCGACGAAGCAGGAGGCGGTCGAGAACGTGAAAGAAGCCGTCGCCCTCTGCCTAGAGGTGCGCGTCGAGAAGGGGCTGCCGCTGACGGTTGAGACCCTGTAGCAATGAAGTCAGTCACTAAACATAAGACGTGGAGCGCAGGATTATTAGGCGCAATTAACGGCGTCCTTTTCGCGCTCGCGGTTTCTCCATTTAGAGACGCTTATGATAAGTGGGATTACTGTCGCATGTTAGAAATATTCAACGGCGTTCCTCCTCTGATGGGAAGAATGATAAAGCCGTGGTTTGAAGTTGTTACTTGTGCATTTATCTTCGCTCTCGCCAGCATTCTCGCTAATAGCCTTTGGCGCAAGCGTGTTAACTCGACAATCGTATTCTGGCAGCTTGTCGCAATCCTTGCCGTCATCGGGACGTTTACGCTCGACTATGTCTATAACCGCGCGAGCAGATGGATAGAGGCGATTCAGTGGCGGCTTGAACGGGGGCATTGGGGCTACCTTCCGCAATTCGCGCAGGATTTAAGTTTTCCGCTCCTCATACTCGTCGTGGCTGTGTCATTTAATTTTTTCTTTGGCGCTGTGATTCAGATATTAGAGACGCGCTACCCGAAAAGATTTAGAAGCTGAGTAGCCGACATATCTTTCAAGTGCTTAATTCATGCCTCAGATCGAACTAGCTTACGGGCGCGGCAAAATCTCTTTCGAGGACGCGGCGGGGCGCTTTGAAGTTCTCACGCCGGTCGAGACGGTCGCGGATCAGCCGCTCTCAGACGCCGAACTCGGCGCGATCATTGACGACCCGCTTGACTCGCAGCCGCTCGAAGACATCCTCTCGCCCGGCGAGAGCGTGCTCGTCGTCGTCTCGGACGCGACGCGCGCCACAGCCTCCGCGCAAGTAGTCAACCTCCTCGTCCGCCGCCTCGTCTCTTTGGGCGTCGCACCCGCAGACATCCGCATCATCTTCGCCACCGGCATCCACCGCAAAGTCACGCCGCAAGAGAAACAAGAGCTGCTCACGCCCTTCGTCGCGCAGCGCATACGCACGCTCGACCACGACGCGGACGACGCCGCGCAGCACGTCTCGCTCGGCGTGACCGAGCGCGGCACGCCCGTCGAAGTCAACCGCGCGCTCGTCGAGCACTCGCACGTCATACTCACCGGAGCGATCAACTTCCACTACTTCGCGGGCTTCACGGGCGGGCGCAAATCGGTCAGCCCTGGTCTCGCCTCGGCGCGCACCGTCGCCGCGACGCACATGCAAGCCATGGATTTCGAGACGGGCGGCCGGCGCGCCGGGGTCGCGGCGGGCAGGCTCGACGGCAACGCCGTGCACGAGGAGTGCGAGCGCGTCTGTGCGGAGGTCGCGCCGTCGTTCCTCGTCAACACGGTCGTTGACGAACAGGGTCGCGCCGTGCGCGCCTACGCGGGCGACTGGCGCGTGGCTCACCGTCGCGCCTGCGCCGAGTTCGCGGACGCGCACACGATCCCGATAGAAGAGAAGCGCGCGCTCGTCGTCGCCTCCTGCGGAGGCTCCCCGCACGACATCAACATGATTCAGGCGCACAAGGCGCTCGACATGGCGACGTATGCCTGCCGCGA
>JAIVGV010000230.1 GCA_020201365.1 Acidobacteriota bacterium | reverse complement strand
TCCTTCAACCACGCGCGCTTCGTCGAGCGCACGCTCCGCTCGGTCTTCGCGCAGACGCACGCGCCCGCGCACCTCGTCGTGATAGACGACGGCTCGCGGGACGACTCGGCGCGCGTCGCCGGGCGCGCGCTCGCGTCTTGCCCGTTCCCTTGTGAACTTGTCGCGCGCGAGAACCGCGGGCTCGCGGCGACCTTGAACGAGGGGCTCTCGCGCGCCGCCGCGTCGCGCTACTTCGCCTACCTCGGCTCGGACGATCTCTGGACGCCGGAGTTTTTGCGCGAGCGCGTCGGGTTGCTGGAACGGAGAGAGCGTGCCGTCGTCGCATACGGTCACTGCCTCTACGTTGACGCCGAGGATCGCGTCTTCGACTCGACCGAGGACTGGGCTCGTTACGCGGACGGCGACGCGCGCGCGATGCTCTGGCGCGGGATAGGTCCGCACAGCCCGACCGTCGTCTATCGCCGCGCGGCGGTCGGGCGTTACGGCTGGAACGAGCGGGCGCGGCTCGAAGACTACGAGCTGTACCTGCTGCTCGCCGAAGACGGCGAGTTCGCCTTCGACGCGCGCGCGCTCGCGGCGTGGCGCGTCCACGGCGAGAACACGAGCCGCGACGCGGACTTCATGAGGCGCGAGTGGCTCGCCGCGCAGCGCCGCGTCGCCGCGCGGATCGGCATGACTGATGAGAAACTCGCGCGGGCGCAAAGAGCCATCGAGTGGAATTGCGCGGAGCACTTCGCGCGGCGGGGCGAGAAGGCTAAAGCCGTGCGGTTGCTGTATCATGGCTGGCGCGGCGTGCCTTCGCCGTCGGCGGCGGCGAAGATGCTGTTGCGATTCGCCGCGCCGCAGGCGCTCGTCGAGCGGCGCGCGCGTCGTCGTCGCAGCCGGGCGGTTGAGCGGCGCGACCTCCGAGCCGGATGAGTCCAGAGACAAGCGAAAGAGCGAGCGCGACGCTCGACGCGGAAGAGACCGCGGCGGTCGGTCGCGGTGAGGCGGCGCATCGCGCGGGCGAGTCGTCGCACGATGAGCGCGCCGCGGGCGAGACGTCTCATCGCGCGCGGGTCGCGGTGTCGCCGACGGCGCGTCACGTCCCGCACGTGCGCATCAAGTCGGAGGAGGAGGGCGTCCAGCTCAACCTCGGCGACCTGTGGCGCTACCGCGAGCTGCTCTACTTCCTCACGCTGCGCGACATCAAGGTGCGCTACAAGCAGACGCTGATGGGCGCGGCGTGGGCGATCGTGCAGCCGCTGATGCTGATGCTCATCGTGACGCTCGTCTTCAACGGCTTCGCGCGCGTCGCCGCGGGCTCGATGCCCTACCCGCTCTTCGCCTACGCGGGGCTCGCGCTCTGGACGTTCTTCGCCAACGCCGTGACGAACGCCACGAACAGCCTGACGAGCAACCCGAGCCTCATCACGAAGGTCTATTTCCCGCGCCTCTTCATCCCGGCGGCGGCGGTCGCGGCTGGTGTAGTTGACCTCGGCGTCGCGTCGCTGCCGCTCGCCGCGCTCGCGATCTACTACCGCGTCCCGGCGACGTGGACGCTCGCGCTGCTGCCCCTCTTCGTCGCGATCTTAACGCTGCTCGCGCTCGGCGTCGGCACGCTCGTCTCGGCGCTCACCGTCAAGTACCGCGACCTGCGCCACGCGCTCCCCTTCATCATCCAGTTCTGGTTTTTCGCCTCGCCCGTCATCTACCCGCGCACGGTCGTGCCCCCGCGCTGGGAGTGGCTGCTCACTTACAACCCGGTCGCGGGCGCGCTCGAAGGCTTCCGCGCCGCGCTCGTCGGCGAGGCGATTGACGCGCGCGCCGTCGCCGTCTCGGCGTTGGCAGCCTGCGCGCTCGCAGCCGTCGCCGTTTACGTCTTCCGCCGCACGGAGGACACTTTCGCCGACGTGATCTAAAACCGATCTCGTGAGTTATATTGGTTTTTCCGTTGAGTGTATGCCGGGTAGGTTCACCGCGGAGACGCAGAGTAGCCGCTGAGTTTACGCAGAGTTGGCTTTCTCCGCGTTAGCTCCGCGTGATCTCCGCGCCTCTGCGGTGAGAGCCTGCTGACATTCGGTTAACTTAAAACTGATCTAGGACTGATCTGAAAGTGATTTAAGAAGCGACGAGTGGGCACGGTCATCAGATTCGAGAACGTCAGCAAGCGCTACCGCCTCGGCGGGCTGCACCCCGGCTACGTCACCTTCCGCGAGACGCTCGGCGGCGTGCTCGGCGCGCCGCTCAAGCGACTCAAGGGAGCATCGTCCGGCAGGCGCGAGACGATCTGGGCGCTGCGCGACATCAACCTCACGGTGCGTCAGGGCGAACTCGTCGGCATCATCGGCAGGAACGGCGCGGGCAAGTCAACGCTGCTGCGCATCCTCTCGCGCGTCACGCGGCCCACCACGGGCGAGGTCGAAATCTACGGTCGCGTCGGCTCGCTCCTCGAAGTCGGCACGGGCTTCCACCCAGACC
>JAIVGV010000053.1 GCA_020201365.1 Acidobacteriota bacterium | reverse complement strand
GAGCTAGTGAGATCAGTCCATTCAAAGGAGGACGTATGACGGTCTTCTACATCCTGCTGCCCATCGGTCTGCTCTTCGTCGTCGTCTCGCTCGGCATCGGCACTTACGAGCACCTGTCCATCACGCGCGGGACTGTGACGGAGGGCAGGGTCGTCGGCAACGTCCGCCACGGCAAGGGCTTCACGCCGCGCGTCGCGTTCCACACAGCTCAAGGCAAAGAGGTCGTCTTCCAGCCGAGCTTCGACTCGAACCCGCCCGCCTACAGCCCCGGCGACACGCTCCGCGTCGTCTATCAGGGCGACGGCACGGGCGCGCGCATCCTCTCCTTCGGCACGCGCTTCGGTCTCGCCTGGGCGCTCTTCTGCGCGGGGCTGGCGATGGTCGTCCTCGCCTTCGGGTTCAGATTCGGCAACGACTTCGTCAACTCTTACTACACGAGCTCCACGTTCATCCCCCGCATCGAGGGCTGATCCACGGCTTCAACTTCCGCCCGTCGTGAAATCGAAAAAGTGGCGACTCGGAAAGCGTAAGCATGCGTCGCCCGGCGGCGGCGACGGCGCGGCGCGGCAGGCGAAAGCGGAAGGCGCAGCCGCGCCCGCGACTGTCGGAAGAGTTGCGCCGACGGGCTCTCGCCTGAGTTGGCGCGGCGTCATCCTCGACCTCACGGTCGTCGCCGCCAACCTCTTCCTTGTCGGACGGCTCGCGCGCCTCCTGCGCGCGGGCGGTCAAGCCTTCCTCGCGCCGGATCGAGAAGGCGGCGGCAGGGTCAGCCCCGCCGTCGGCTGGCTTTTCCTCTCCGTCTTCGCGGCGCACGCCCTCGGCGCTCTCCTCAAACTCCTGTCGCGTCAGGCTCAAACCGACGGACGCACGGACGAAGACACGAACGACGGCGACCCGCAGCGCGCCGCGAACCGCGACGACATCACCGCCGGGCAGCGACGTCGCAGGCTCAGGCGCGTCGCCTCGCGTTGGCGCGGCTCGCCGGGCAAGGCGCTCGTCTTCGCCGCGTGCGCGCTGCTCGTCTTCCACTTCGCGATCTTCCTGATGCTGCTGTCGGCGGGCTGGCAGGGCACGGGGCTCGACGACTGGGTGTCCGTCTTCGGCAAAGGCACGGGCGGCGACTCGTCGCCGTTCTTCGGCTTCCTCGTCCGCTTCGTCCTCATCGTCTTCGTCCTGCCCGCGCCGACCTTCCTCGTCGCCATCAGCCTCGGCGCGGGCGACGACGCGCCTCCCCCTTCGCAGCCCACGCACTGGGTGACAGAGTTGTTCGCCGATCTGCTCCTCTACTACTCCATCATCGTCATCACCGTCGCCATGAACGTCGTCGTCGCGCCGCGCTTCGTCAGCGTCGGCGGCGCGGAGCGAACCTTCGGCGACCTGCTCGCGTCTTTAATCCCGCTGGCGCTCGCCTTCTCGATCATCTACCTGCCGCCGCGCCTCATCTACCTCGCGCAAGACTACAAAGCCCCACTGACGTGGCTCACGATCCTGCTCGCGCTCCTCGCGCTCGCCTACCGCACCTTCTTCCCCGGCGACCTGTCCTCCTGGTAGGGCTTCCCTCGCCCGCGCCTTCGTTGTACGCGACTCAACGGCTCGGCGCGAGCAGGTTCTTCTCAAGGATGAGCGACGCGAGACCCTCGGCTGCGGCGCGCGCGCCGTTCTCGTTGAAGTGCACATCGTCGTAGAAGATTTCGAGCGACTTCGGCAGCGACTTCGCGGCGTCGTAGAGCGGGACGGAGTTGTCCGCGGAGAGGCGGCGCGTCTGGTCGTCGAACGATTCCAGCGCCTCGTCCATGTAATCTTCACGGTACGTGACGCCGCGGCGGTAAGTGATCCAGTGCCAGCCCTGCGCCGAGGGGTCAACCGCGCTGTTCCAACTGCTCGGCTGCGTCATCAAGACGAGCCGGATGTTATGCGCGCGCGCGACGCCGATGATCGTGCGTAGGTTGGCGGCGTAGGCGTTCGTCTCGACCCGCGGGCGCGCGTCCGTGCGCGGCGCGGCGGCGCGAATGCGAACCTTCTCGCGGTAGTCCGACCGAGCCGGCAGCTCTTCGAGCGCGCGGCTCTCGCCCGGCGAGAGTCGCGCCTTCAGGTAGACGAGGCGGCGCGGGAGCTGAAACTCCGTGGCGAGCATGTGCCACAGCGGCAGCTTCTGCCCCTCGCCCTGCGGCAAGTAATGCAGGTAGTCGTAGTCGTAGATCGAGCGCGTGAGATCGTTGACGCCGGAGAAGACGACGACGAGGTCTGGTTCGAGGTGAACGATGCGCTCGGTGATCATCGCGACGTGATCGTCGCTCGCCGCGCCCGACTTGCCCGCGCCGTAAACTTTGACGTTGACGCCCGCGGGCGCGTGCGCGCTCAACTCGTCTTGCAAGACGCGCGTCAGCGACTTCGCGTCGTCGAGGTACAAGCACTCCACCGTGCTCCCGCCGATGACGAAGACGCGGAACTCGCCGCCCGGCTTCGGCGTGGCGAGGTAGTCGCCGCGGAAGCCCGCGTTGTTCGTCGTGAAGAGGTTATGACCGTGCACGCCCGGCAGCCCTTCTTCCGGCTCCGTCGCGAACGAGAAGTTCGGCGGGAACTCATAGCGGACGTACTGGTTGACCGGCTGGACGTGCTTCGCGCGACCGTAAGGGTCGGGCACGGGCGCGAAAAGTTCGAGGCACAACTCCCCCAGCAGCAGGCAGACGAGCAGCGTCGCGAGGCTGACCGCCGGTTTGAGAACTCTTTTCATGGCACACTCCGGGCGGGCGGCAGCAGGCGGGTTAAGGAATGAGGGGGCAGAAAGGCGGGAGGGTAAGTCGAAAGCGGCGCGCCTCCTCCCCACCCTCCCGCTCAGGTCGTCGAAGCTCACACGCCGAGGACGTTGACGAGTTCCTGCACCGCCGCCGCGCTCTTCTGCAGGGCGATGCGCTCGTCGGAAGTGAGGTTGATCTCGATGATCTGCTCTAAGCCCCGCGCGCCGAGCTTGCAGGGCACACCGACGTAGAGCCCGTTGATGCCGTACTCGCCTTCGAGGTAGGCGGCGCAGGGCAGGATTTTCTTCTTGTCTTTGAGGATTGATTCCGTCATCTCGACGGCGGCGGCAGACGGCGCGTAGTAAGCCGAGCCGAAGCCCAGGAGCTTGACGATCTCCGCGCCGCCGTTCGCCGTGCGCTTCACGATGGCTTCGATCTGATCCTGCGACAGCAGTTCCGTCACTGGGATGCCCGCGCACGTCGAGTAGCGCGGCAGCGGCACCATCGTGTCGCCGTGCCCGCCGAGCACGAACGCGGTGACGTTTTCGACCGACACGTCGAGGGCTTCCGCCAAGAAGCAGCGCATCCGCGCCGAGTCGAGCACGCCCGCCATGCCGATGACGCGGTGCTTCGGGAAGCCCGAACGGCGGAGCGCGACCTGGCACATCGCGTCGAGCGGGTTCGAGACGACGATCAGGATCGAGTCGGGCGAATACCTGACGACCTGTTCGACGACCTTCGAGACGATGTCCGAGTTGGTCTTCAGCAGATCGTCGCGGCTCATGCCGGGCTTGCGCGGGAGTCCCGCGGTGATGATCACCACGTCGGAGTTGCTCGTCAGCTGATAGTCGTTCGTCGAGCCGATCATGCGCGCGTCGAAGCCCTCGACGGGCGCCGCCTGCGCCAGATCGAGCGCCTTGCCCTGCGGGACGCCCTCCATGATGTCCACGAGCACCACGTCGCCCAGTTCCTTGCTCGCCAGCCAGTGCGCGGCGGTCGCGCCGACGTTGCCCGCGCCGACCACCGTGATCTTGTTTCGCCTGCCCATCGCCTTCATCCTTTCTCTTCAAGCACGCAAGATTGTTTGATTACTTCCCCGGCGCGCACGACCGCCCGCGCCGACGCGGACTCGTCCCACACCAGTGAGCGCGCGACTTGCTATGATCTGGAAGAACGCGAGTCTATGTTGCGCGCGCCGCGAGTGTCAAGGCACACTCCGGCGAGAGCAAGGATGAAGGATGAAGGCGGAAGGCGGAAGGATGAAAGCGTATGACGTTGCTCGGCTGGCTCAAACGGAGAGTTGCGAAGGACGCACGGCGCGACGAAGCCGAAGCCGCGCACTTCGGCGACGACCCACGACGCGACGACTCAAGCGAAGACTCCGACGTTGATCCCTTCGATCCCTTCCCCGAACCCGTCCTGATAGAGATCACGGACGTCTTCGATCTTCACACCATCCCGCCGCGCGACGTGAAGCGCGTCGTCGAAGAGTACCTCGCCGAGGCTCACCGCAAAGGCTTCCGTTCGGTGCGCATCATCCACGGCAAGGGGCGCGGCGTGCAGCGCGAGACCGTCAGGAAAATTCTCGCCCGCACGCCCTTCGTCAGAGACTTCACGGACGCGCCGCCCGAAGCCGGGGGCTTGGGCGCGACCGTCGCCCACCTCTCGCCCGACTGAGGGCGCGTCGTCAGGCGGCGTGAACTCCCGCGGCGCCTCCATCACGCGCCAAGACGTGTCGCCGTACAGCTCGTAGTTCGAGGAGAAGACGCGCACGCCGCGCGCCTCGCACAAGCTCCGCACCTTGAAGAACGGCGCGCCCATCGGCACGCCGAGCGCCTTCGCCTCGCGCGAGCGCGAGATGACGCAGCCGTCGTTATGCGACAACACGACGACCGGCGCGCGCGTGAGCCGTGGCGCGAAGACGCGCTCGCACGAGACGTAGAAGCTGTCGCAGTCAACGCAGGCGAAGACCTGGCGACGCATGGCGCGCTCGCCTCCTCGTCGCGCCGTCAGTCAGTCTCTAATTTTAGAGGCTGTGGATGACGGCGGTGACGACGCCCCAGACCTCGAACTCCATCTCTTCGAGGATTTCGAGCGGCTGGTAGCGGCAGTTATCCGGCACGAGGTAGAGGCGACGCCCGCGCTGCGAGATGCGCTTGACGGTCAGCTCGCCGTCGAGGACGGCGATGATCACGTTGCCGTCCTGCGGCTCGACGGCGCGATCCACGACGAGGATGTCGCCGGGGTGTATGCCTGAGCCGATCATCGAGTCGCCGGCGACGCGGACGAAGAACGTCGCCGCCGGGTGCTTGATGAGGTGCCGGTTCAGGTCGAGGCGACCTTCGATGTAGTCTTCGGCGGGCGAGGGGAAGCCCGCGGAGACGGAGGCGAGGAAAAGCGGGCGCGCCCACTTCGTAGAGCGATCCGGGTAGAGGATCGCCTCGGCGTAGGTGTCCATCGGAGTGAGAACCCCCTGGGCTCGGAGCGGGATTTCGGGAGCGGCTTCGTGCGGGCAGGATTCTATGCGCATTCGCGCCGACCTTACAAGAAAATTCTTCTGAATCGTGTTCTTAACAAGCCCACACGCAACGTGGCAAACCGAGAATCTAGCGGGTGCGTATAAAGTTCCGACAACGCGGCGGGTATAGACATGCGGCGCGGGGCGGGTGTAGCCTGCCGTCGCCGTATCCGTTCAACGCCACGCCGCGGCGTATTCCACGCATCGCTGATGCTCTCACTGATCCGGTTTCTTCCAGAGAGGAGATTGAGATGAGATTGGCTTCCCCGACACTTCCCCGTGCAAAAAATTCTTCGCCCGGTCGTCGCTCAAGGCGGCGCGGCTGGTTCGGTCTCTTGCTGTTGATGTTCGTCGCCCTACTTATGTTCACGGTCTCGGCGGCTGCGACCTGCACCTTCGTGCTGAAGTGGGGCTCGACCGGCTCAGCCGCCGGGCAGTTCATCACGCCGAGGGGCATCGCGGTTGATCCTTCGGGCAACGTCCTCGTCACGGATCAGAATAACCGCGTCCAGAAATTCGACTCCTCCGGCAACACGGTTTCGACCTTCGGCATCAACGGCGTCGTGTCGGGCGGGTTCGTGAGCCCGAACCGGGTGACGACGGACTCGGCTGGCAACGTCTACGTCACGGACTCGGACGAGACCGCCGCACGCGTGCAGAAGTTTAACTCGAACGGCGTTTTTCAGTTCACGTTCGGCACTCCGGGAACCGGCAACAGTCAGTTCGAACTCCCCGCGGGCGTCGCCGTTGACTCGTCCGGCAACATCTACGTGGCTGACTCGGGCAACCACCGGATACAGAAGTTCGACGCCTCCCACAATTTCGTCACCAAGTGGGGCAGCAGCGGCACGGGCGACACGCAGTTCGCCGCGCCGCAGGGCGTCGCCGTTGACTCGGCGGGCAACGTCTACGTCGTGGACTCCGGCAACAACCGCGTGCAGAAGTTCACCTCGTCCGGCGCGTTTCTCGCCAAGTGGGGGACGAGCGGCTCTGGCGACGGGGAGTTCAGCAGCCCGATGGGCATCGCAGTTGATACCTCCGGCAATGTCTATGTCGCCGACTCGGGCAACAACCGGATCGAGGTCTTCGATCCGAGCGGCACGTTCGTCGAGTCATGCGGCACGTCAGGCTCAGGCGACGGGCAGTTCACCTCGCCCGGCGACGTGGCGATAGACACCGCTGGCAACCTCTACGTCGCCGACACGGGCGCCGACCGCGTGCAGAAGTTCAGCACGACCGCCGCGCCGCCGGTCGCGAACGCGGGCGCGGATCAGACCGTCGAGTGCGCGGGCGCGACGACTTCCGTCTCACTCGACGGCTCAGCCTCGACGGCTGGCAGCGGCACGATCAACTCCTACTCTTGGGCGGAGGGCGCGAACCCGCTCGGCACGGGCGCTCAACTGTCGGTCTCGCTGTCGTCTGGCTCGCACATCATCACGCTGACCGTCACGGACACGGGCGGCGGCTCCGACACGGACGACGTGGTCGTCAACATCGTGGACACGACGGCGCCGGTCATCCACGTCTCCGGCGACGACCCGATGACGGTCGAGTGCCACACGGGCTTCTCCGATCCGGGCGCGACGGCGACCGACGCCTGCGCCGGAGCCGTTTCGGTCACGCCTTCGGGCAGCGTCAACACGCTCGCGCCCGGCAGCTACACGATCACCTACACCGCGACGGACGGCGCGAACACCTCGACCGCCACGCGCACGGTCAACGTCGTGGACACGACACCCCCCGCCATCACTTGCCCGTCGGACGTCACCGTCACGCTGCCGCCGAACTCCTCGGCGACCTCGACGGCTGTGAGCTATCCGGCTGTGACGGCGACCGACAGTTGTTCGTCGAGCGTCAATGTCAACAGCAGCCCCGCGTCCGGCTCGCTCTTCCCGGTCGGCACGACGACCGTCAACGCCACGGCGAGCGACGGCACGAACAGTTCGAGCTGTAGCTTCCACGTGACGGTGCTTTACAACTTCGCGGGCTTCTTCCCGCCCATCGCCAACCTGCCCGCCATCAACGTGGTGAACGCGGGCAGAGCCGTCCCCGTCAAGTTCAGCCTCAGCGGTTTCAAGGGGCTGGGCATCTTCGCCGCGGGCTCGCCCGCTTCGGGTCAGATCGTTTGCAACCCGTCCGAGAACGCGGTCACCGTGCAAGACACCGTGACGGCGGGCGGCAGCAGTCTCAGCTACGACGCCTCGTCCGACCAGTACATCTACGTCTGGAAGACCGATCCGTCGTGGGCTGGCACGTGCCGCCAGCTCGTGGTTCAGCTCGGCGACGGCAGCGCCCACCGCGCGGACTTCAGATTCAAGTGAAGCTCCGCCGCTCATGAGGAGGGGAAGCCGACTCTCGCCGGCTTCCCCTCCTCGCCGCACGACTGCAAATATGAGGACACTACCCAGCGTCGGTCTCGCCGTCTCGTCAGCTTTGTGCCTGTCGGTCGGCGTCAACGCTTTCGCTTTTAGACAGACCGCCCGCCCGTCTGCTTCGGGCGCGACGACAGTGGACAAGATCATGACGAAGCACGCGCGCGGCACCTTCGACGTGAAGCTCACGCCGCAGCCCCAGGACGACAAGTCGGCGGACTCTGCGCTCGGCAGGTTCCTCATCGAGAAGCAGTTTCACGGGGACTTGGAAGGCACGAGCCGCGGCCAGATGCTCGGCGTGAACACGCCGGTCGAAAGCTCGAAGGGCTACGTCGCCATCGAGCAGGTCACGGCGACGCTCGACGGTCGCCGCGGCACGTTCGCCCTCCAGCACAGCGGCACGATGACGCGCGGCGCGCTCCAGCTGAGCGTCACCGTCGTCCCCGATTCAGGCACGGGCGAGCTTGCGGGTATAACCGGCAAGATGGAGATCAAGATCGAAGGCGGAAAGCATTATTACGACTTCGAGTACACGCTCGCCGAAGCTCGATAGCATCAACTCAAAGTCATCGCGATGAAACGAAGCGGGTGAATCTTAGTCAGACTCGCCCGCTTCGTTTCGTGTTTGCTTCGATGAAAAGTGTGGTGCCCCCGGCTGGACTCTAACCAGCGACCTCGCGCTTAGGAGGCGCGCGCTCTATACAACTGAGCTACGAGGGCACGTCGGGCTTGACAGTAACAGATGCGCGGCGGCGCGGTCTAGTTCCCTTCACGACTGATACTTCAGCAGCGAGCGCACGTCGTAGCCTTCGAGCTTCTTGCGCCCGGGCAGGAATTCCAGCTCGACGACGAAGGCGAGACCGACGACACGCCCGCCCAAGCCTTCGACCAGATCGACGACGGCTTTCGCCGTCCCGCCGGTCGCGAGCAGATCGTCTGCGATGAGGACGCGGTGCCCCTCGCCGACGGCGTCGCGGTGAATCTCCAGCGTGTCCTGCCCGTACTCGAGCTCGTAGGAGATCGACGCGCACTCCGCCGGGAGTTTCCGTGGCTTTCGCACGGGGACGAAGCCCGCGCCGAGGTGGTAGGCGACCGCGGGCGCGAAGATGAAGCCGCGCGCCTCGATGCCGACGACCGTGTCAATCTTCTCTCCGCGGAACTCGTCGCAGAGCGCGTCCACGGTGCGGCGCAAGCCTCCGGGGTGCTTCAGCAGAGTCGTGATGTCGTAGAAGTTGATGCCGGGCTTCGGGAAGTCTGGCACTTCGCGGATCAGTTGTTTGAGGTCGTCCATGGCAAAGTAGGCGGTCGGCGGTAGGCAGCAAGCAGGCAGTTCGTCTTAGCTGCCTACTGCCTACCGCCCACTCCTTTTCACCTTTCGATTCTGAATGCACTGTACGAGCCAGTGGGTTCGAGGCTGAGTTCTTCGA
>JAIVGV010000052.1 GCA_020201365.1 Acidobacteriota bacterium | reverse complement strand
CCCCTAACCTCCATCCCCTAACCTCCATCCCCTTTCTCCCATGCGTCTCGATCAGTTCTTGCGCGCGAGCCGACTCGTCGCGCGGCGCACGGTCGCGCAGGAGATGTGCGAGGCGGGCGCCGTTGCCGTCAATGACGTGCCCGCGCGTTCGTCGCGCACGGTGCGCGTGGGCGACCGTGTCAGTCTGCGAAGGCGCGACCGGCTCACGAGCGTCCGCGTCCTCGCCGTCCCCGTGACGCGCAACGTCTCGAAAGCCGAAGCCTCGACGCTCTACGAACTCACGAGCGACGAGCGACTGCGCGACGAAGACGACGCGGCGACGCCGTGATGCGCGCGTCGTCTTATGTGCTCCTTACTGTCGCCGCGCCTCCCGCCCCTCCCTTTCATCCCCGATCCTTCCGCCTTCATCCTTGCCCCCGCCGTCTGTCTTTCGCCCACGCGGTCTGTAATAAATGGGCGGCGCGTCCCGTATCGGGACGCTTTGCCTTCGCACTCTAAAAAAATCCACAAGGTAAACTCTGGTAAATCAGCCGCCATCGAACTGTCTTTAAATGGTATGCGATTTGCCACGCCCTTAAGGCGGGCGAAAGTGTAGATTTCTCCTCAAGGTTGCGGTTTTCAAGGGAAGCTTTACATGCACATCCTGGACAACTTCTTCTCCGAGGACTTGGCGATTGACCTCGGCACGGTCAACACGCTCATCTACCAGCCGGGTCGCGGCGTCGTGCTCGAAGAGCCTTCGGTCGTCGCGATCCACAAGTACACGGGCGAGGTGCTGGCGGTCGGCGCGGAGGCGTTCAAGCTGGTGGGGCGCGTGCCGAAGGACGTCGAAGTCTTCCGCCCTGTGAAGAGCGGGACGATTGAGAACTTCGAGGCGGCTGAGAAGATGCTCGTCGCCTTCATCCGCCGCGTGCAGGAGAACCACCTCAAGCGCAGCCACATGGTCATCGGCGTCCCCGGCTCTTCCACGGAACTCGAACGCCGCTCGGTGCGCGACGCGGCGCGCGACGCGAAGGCAGCGCGCGTTGACTTGGTTGACGAGGGCTTGTGCGCCGCGCTCGGCGCGGGGCTGACGCCCGACGACGAGCGCGCGCACCTCATCGTGGACATCGGCGGCGGCACGACGAACGTCGCCATCGTCGCCTCCGGCGCGGTCGTCTCGTCGAACAGCCTGCGCGTCGCGGGCAACGCGATGGACGAGGCGATACGCGACTACGTGCGCGCGAAATACGAGATGCAGCTCGGCGAGCGCACCGCCGAACAGTTGAAGAAACAGCTCGGCGCGGCGCGAGCCGCCGAGGGTGAGACGCGCGTCGAGGTCGTCGGCAAGGAGCTGACGACGGGGATGGCGAAGGCTGTCGAGATCGGCTTGGACGAGGTGCGCGAGGCTTTGGAGCCCGTCGTCGCGGAGATCGTCGCGGGCGCGCGCCGCTCGGTCGAGGAGTCGCAGCCGGACGTGACGGCGGACATCTACCAGACGGGTCTCATTCTCACGGGCGGCGGCGCGCTTCTCGACGGCATGGCCGATCGCCTGCAACGCGAATTAAAACTCCACGTCGCGGTCGCCGACGATCCGCTCGCCGCGGTCGCGCTCGGCGCGGGGCGGCTCTTGGCTGAGCCCGAACGCCTCCACCGCGTCGCGTGGCGCGAGGACGTGCCGGTGTGGGAGGCTTCCGAGGAGCTGGTGGTGAACTGGTAATAGTTGCGGCGGGTCAGGCAGTGGCGGGCGGCGGGGAAGACGGCGGCGTTTTCCCCGCCGCCCGTTCTCATTTTCACGAGTCACCCGTCGTCGTCGCGTGAGGTTTCCGACTCTTCACTCGCCTTCAAACTCACCGCTTCAAGTCGCCTTAACTCTGCGCGCAGGATTTCCGCGCGCGCCTCGTCGCGCTCGCCGGCTGACAGCCGCCTGTAATCTTCGACGACGCCGGAGGCGCGCGGCGCACCGTCTGCTACTCCGCCGGGTGCGGAAGGGAGAAGGACGAGGCCGACGACGTAGAGCGCGAGCGTGAAGAAAGAGAGGTAGCCGGTGGCGGGCGCGACCGTCGTCTGCCCGCCGAGGCTGCCTTGCGTCGCGCCCTCGACGAGCGCGCCCGCGACGCGCCTGAGCCACCCGGCTTCGGGCGCGTAGAGGTTCGCGAGCAGGAGGTGCGTTAAGACGAACGCCGTGCCGAAGAGCGCGACGACGGAGCGCAGCGTGCGGCGCGCGTCCGTCGCGGCGAACAGGTTCTGCCAGAGCGTCCAGAGGAAGAAGAACGAGAAGAGCCAGCGGAAGAGCCCCGCTCCGGGGAGCACGCTGTTGAACGCCTGCGCCGACGCGAAGAAGAGCGCGACGAGCGTGAGCGCGTGCGAGACGTTCGCCAGCGGCGCGTGATCGTGCGAGAGCCAGCGCGGGAGAGCGACGAGGCGACCGCGCGCGAAGAGCGCGAGCAATAAGACGGCGAGGACGAGCGCGACGAGCGGCGGCGCGACGAAGACGAGCGCGCGCGTCTCGCCCTCGACGCGCACCCCGCCCGCGAGCGCGACCGTCAGGAAGATCGTCGGCAGCAGCAGGTGGGCTGTGAGCAGCCGGTTCGTCGCGCGGCGAGCAGCCGCGCGACCAGCTTCGCCGCGACCCGCGTCGCCGCGCGCGCGCGTCTCGTGCCCGGCAGTCTCGCGCCTCTTCCTCATTTCCTCTCGCGGAAAATTTTCGCCGGATTAAAATCGCCCCACGTCGTCTCCGTGCCCTGTTCGAGTTCCGCCTTGAGCTCGGCGGCGGAGTGGATGCGCAGGTCCGGATCGTCAACGGTGAGCGCGCCGTCGGGCGACAGCTCGAGCGCGAGGTCAACCGCCTCGACGCCCTGGCGGAACAGCGCGTCGTCGCTGTAAACGCGCCCCCACCCCTCCCGGTAGAAGGCGTAGGCGATGTAGAACTGCGTGCGCGCGTCGCGCCGCGCGGGGTCGGCTCGCAGCCACTCTTCGCGCGCCGCGCGGTACTGCTCCCGCCGGAACAGCTCCCGCGCCGACTGGAAGCGCGCCTCGTCAACCGCGTAAGTCCCGACCGCCGTGCTCGCCTGCGTGCGAAGCTCTTCGAGCGTGCGCGGCGCGGTCGCGTAGAGCCAGACGACGAGCGCGGCGTAAAGAAGTGTCCACGCGATGCCGACCGTGGGGATGAGACTCTCGCGGCGCATTTGTTATAATCCGTCCGTCGTCCGTCGTCGGGGCTCTCGCTTTGCGGCTTGTGGCGTTCGCATTGTCGGCTAATTCGCGACCGGGCACAAACGACCGACGACTGACTGCGGACGACGGGCAGATTACCCATGAAGCCTTTCAAGATTCGCGACGTCCTGATCTCGCCGCCGCTCGTGCTCTCGCCGATGGCGGGCGTGACGGACGTGCCGTTCCGCGCGCTCCTGAAGCGGCGCGGCGGGATCGGTCTCACGGTCTCGGAATTTATTTCGGTCGAGGGCTTGACGCGCAACAACCCGAAGTCGAAACGGCAGATGCGCTTCTTCGAGTACGAGCGCCCGTTCGCCGTCCAAATCTTCGGCGGTCAGCCCGAACGGATGAGGATGGCGGCGGAGATGGCTGAGGAGGTCGGCGCGGACATCCTCGACGTGAACTGCGGCTGCCCCGCGCCGAAGGTCGTCAGGCACGGCGGCGGATCGGGACTGCTGCGCGACCACGCGCGGCTCGAAACGATCCTCAAAGAGATCAGGCGCGCGATCACGATCCCGCTGACGATCAAAATCCGCGCGGGCTATTACGATAACAACATCAACGCGGTCGAGACCGCCAAGCTCGCCGAACAGTGCGGCGTCGAGCACATCGCGCTCCACGGCCGCACCAAAGAGCAGGGCTATAAGGGGCGCGCGAACTGGGATTTGGTCAGACAGATCAAGGAGGTCGTGCGCGTCCCCGTCTCGGGGAGCGGCGACGTGACGACGCCCGCGGAAGCCTTCGCGCGCTGGCGCGAGACCGGATGCGACGGCGTTCTGATCGGTCGCGGCGCGATGGCGAACCCGTGGATCTTTCGGCAGATCGCCGAGATCGTCGAAGGCAAAGAGCCGTATGATCCGACGCTCGCCGACAAGCGCGCCGTGCTCCTCGAATACTTCGAGCTGCTGCGCGCCGACATGCCGGAGTTCGCCGCCGTCGGTCGCATGAAGCAACTCGCCGGGCAGTTCACGCGGGGCTTGCCGGGCGGCGCGCGCTTCCGCCAAGTCATCTACCACTCGCACTCCGTGACGGAAGTCTTAGATCGCATCGAGGAGTACTTCGAGACGGTCGCATCGGGGCGAACCTACGTCGGCGAGGGCGGCGCGGGCGAGCCAGAGGAAGCGCCCGCGCTCGACTCGTGCGAAGCCGCGGCGGTCGAAGCGTGAGGCGGGGGAAGCGATGCCGACGGACTCAAATCAAACGAACCGCGAGGGTGAGCGCGCCGGTCGTCCGCGCGACGCAGAGCGCGGCGGCGACGTCGCCGAGCCGGACGCGCCGACCGCCGCCGAGGAGAACGAAGGCTTGAGCACGATCCTCGACACCGCGCCCATGACCGGCGTGCAGGACGAAGCCGACGAGGAATGATCACGACGGATCGGAATCTCCGTTAACGCGAAGCGCGCGGCGGGGAGACCGCAGGAGTGGAAACTAAACCTCACGCCGCGACGTAAGAAGCCACACCTGACGAAGTATCCCGCTCTTGCCCATAAGGAGTCGAAAAGAATGTTCCGCCCTCTCTTGCTCGTCGTCGCCCTCTGCCTCTGCGCCGTCGTCGCCCCGGCACAAACTTCCCGCGCGGACGACCTGACGCGCCTGCTGCGCTTCCCGGACATCAACGGGAACATGATCGCGTTCGTCTATGCGGGCGACATCTGGACAGTGCCCGCGTCGGGCGGGACGGCGCGTCGGCTCACGTCGCACCCGGGCGTAGAGCTGTTCCCGAAATTCTCGCCGGACGGTCGCTGGATCGCCTTCTCGGGCGAGTACGACGGCACGCGGCAGATTTACGTCATCCCGACGGACGGCGGCGAGCCGCGCCAGCTCACTTTCCACAACGAGGTGTCGGGCTTGCCGCCGCGCGGCGGCTGGGACAACCGCGTGCTGGGCTGGACGCCCGACGGCAGGAACGTAGTCTTCCGCGCCGACCGCGTCGCGATGAGCGACCGGCTCGGGCAGCCGTACCTCGTCTCGGTGGACGGCGGCATGGAGCAGCCGATGGCGATCACGCAGTCGGGCGGCTTGAGCTACGCGGCGGACGGCGAGCGCGTCGCGTTCACGCCGATCTCGAACGAGTTCCGCGGCTGGAAGCGCTACCGCGGCGGTCAGTCGCCGGACGTGTGGATTTACGATCTTAAAAACAACACTTCGGAGCAGATCACGAACACGCGCGCGCAGGACATGGTGCCCGTCTGGTTGGGCGACACGATCTACTACCTGTCCGATCGCGACTGGACGATGAACGTCTTCGCCTACAACACGCGCACGAAGCAGACGAAGAAGATCACGAACCACTCGGACTACGACGCGCTGTGGCTTTCGGGCGCGGGCGACGAGCTGGTGTACGAGTGCGGCGGCTACGTCTATCGCCTCGACGCGAAGTCGGGGAAGACCGAGCGCGTGCCGATCCGTGTGTACGGCGACTTCGCCGACGCCGTGCCGTACTTCCGCAACGTGAAGGACAACGTCGAAACGTTCGCCATCTCGCCGAGCGGCGCGCGCGCGCTGTTCGGCGCGCGCGGCGACGTGTTCACCGCGCCCGCCAAAGAGGGCGAGGTCAGGAATCTGACGGACTCGCAGGGCGTCCGCGAACTCGCGCCCGCGTGGTCGCCCGACGGTCGCTGGGTCGCTTACTTGAGTGATCGCTCCGGCGAGTACGAGATTTACGTGAAGCCTTCGGATGGCGCGGGCGCGGAGCGGCGCGTGACGACGGACGGCGACGTCTGGCGCTTCGCGCCCGTCTGGTCGCCCGACTCGACGATGATCGCCTACGGCGACAAGCGAGAGCGCCTGCGCGTCGTCAACGTCGCGACGGGTCAGACGACCGACGTGGATCGCGGCAGGCACAACGACATCACCTATTACAGTTGGGCTCCCGACAGCCGCTGGATCGCGTACACGAAGAACGGCGACAACCAGTTCTCCGAAATCTGGGTCTATTCGCTCGCGAGCCGTCAGACGCAGAAGCTCACCGGCGGCATGACGAGCGACACCGAGCCCGTCTTCGATCCGAAGGGTCGCTACCTGTACTTCCTCTCGAACCGCGATTTTAATCTGACGTTCAGCGCGTTCGAGTTCAACTACCTCTACACCAACCCGACGCGCGTTTACGTCGGACTGCTCTCGGCGGACGCGCCGCCGCTCTTCCTCCCCACCAGCGACGAGGAGCGCGTCAGGACGAAAGAGCAGCCCTTGACGCCACCACCCAACCCCGCGCAGCAGCCACCCTCGCAGGGCGCGAAGCCGCAGACGCCGCCGGGCGCGAACGCCACGCCGACGCCGCAGCAGGAAGCGTCCGCGTCGCCGACGCCCGCGCAGATGACTGCGCCGGCGGAAGGGCAGTCGCCGCCGCCGGGCGCGCGCCAGTCGCAGTCGCCCGCGCCCGTCTCGGTCAGGATTGATTTCGCGGGCTTCGAGAGCCGCGTCCGCGCGATTCCCGGGCCGGACGCGAACTACCGCCACCTCGCCGCGACCCCCGACGGCGTGCTCTACCTGTCTGGCCCCGGCAGGCTCGCGCTCTACAACATTGACGCGAAAGCCGAGCAGCCGATCATCGAAGGCATCGGCGACTACGACATCTCCGCCGACATGAAGCACGTCGTCTTCCAGGCGCGCGACCAGTTCGGCACCGCGCCCATCGCGCCGGGGCAGAAGGCGGAGCAGGGTCTGCTGAAGCTCGACGGCATGACGATGAAGATCGATCCCAGGAAGGAGTGGGCTGAGGAGTACACGGACGCCTGGCGCATCATGCGCGACTGGTTCTACGACCCGAACATGCACGGCATGGACTGGAAGGCGGTAGGCGACAAGTACGGCGCGCTCGTCCCCTACGTCGCCAACCGCGAGGACTTGAACTTCGTCTTGACGGAGATGGGGAGCGAGCTGATGGCTGGTCACATCTACGTCGATCGGGGCTCGGACGCGCCGCCCGTCGCGCGCCACGACGGCGGGCTGCTCGGCGCGGAAGTCGTCGCAGACCCTTCCGGCTACTTCAAGATCGCGCACGTCTTCCCGGGCGAGAACTGGCAGGAGAGCGCGCGCTCGCCGCTCACCGAGCCGGGCGTCCACGCCAAAGTCGGCGAGTTCATCATCGCGGTTGACGGCCGCCCGACGAACACGGTGAAGAACTTTTACGAGCTGCTGCAAGGCAAGGCGAACCGCTCCGTCCTGCTCACGCTCAACTCTCAGCCGACCGCGGCGGGCGCGCACGACGAGCGCGTGCTCACGGTTCGCAGCGAAGTTAATCTGAGATACCTCGACTGGGTGCAGTCGCGCCGCGCGCTGGTCGAACGTCTCTCCGGCGGTCGCGTCGGCTACATCCACGCGCCGAACACGGCGGTCGAAGGGAATCGAGAGCTGTTCAAGGGCTTCTACCCGCAGTACAACAAGGACGCGCTCGTCATAGACGACCGCTACAACGGCGGCGGCTTCATCCCCGACCGCATGATCGAGCTGCTCGACCGCAAGCCCGTCAGCTACTGGACGCGCCGCATCGGCGACGTTTACTCGACGCCCACCTTCGCGCACGTCGGGCCGAAGGCGATGCTCACCAACGGCTACGCCGGATCGGGCGGCGACGCCTTCCCCTACTATTTCCGCGAGCGCGGGCTCGGGCGCATCTTCGGCACGACGACGTGGGGCGGGCTCATCGGACTCTCCGGCAACCCGTCGCTCGCCGACGGCGGCTCTCTGAGCACGCCCGCCTTCCGCTTCATTGACGTGAACGGCAACTGGGCGGTCGAGGGAGTCGGCGTTGATCCGGACGTCGAAGTCGTTGACCGACCCGAACTGCTCGCCCGCGGCGAAGACCCGGCGCTCGAAGCCGCGATCAAGTGGCTGATGGACGAACTCAGGCGCAACCCGCCCAAGCACATCACCGCCCCCGCGCCGCCCAACCTCAACCAGAAGTGACGGCGGGCTGACCGCGAGGGACATAGGCGGCGGGCGCGATCAGTCGGAGCTGATCGCGCCCGCCGTCTTTAACCCGCGAAAGATCATTCCGCGTCGCCGTCGTCCAGAGTCTCCAATTCGGCTTCGAGCGCGCGCAGGGATCGTCGCAGCATCTCGCGGTGCGCGCGGTTGGTGGAGCGTTCGAGTTGTTCGAGCGTGCGCGAGCGTGAGAGTCGTAACGTCTCGGCGCGCTCGCGCCGGGCTCGCGCTTCGGGCGAGTCGTCGAGCTTGGGCGCGGCGCGCGCGCGCGCGCGCTCCTCCGCCTCCTGCTCCACGTCCTCCGCGTCCTTGCCCCAACCTCTCGCCATCTCTCGAATCTCAAGCCCCTGATTGCTCGCGCGCCGTCAGATCACGTCTTCGTCTCTGTCGAGACTGAGCGGGCGCGGCGTCGTGCCGCCGAAGAACCAGCTCGCGCCGACTCTCAACCGGTGCTGCCACGTCGGCAGCCGCTGCGTGTAGAGTGCGAATCGCGCGCGACGCGCCAACGCGCCGCTGACGACCTTGCCGCTCACCAGCACCGCCGCGTTCTCCGTCCCCAGGCTCATGGCTTCGCCGAGTTCGACGAACTGCTTCGTCTGAAGCGGCTTGCCTTCGAGGTAGGCGCGGACGTTCTTGCCGACGAGTCCGGACTCTTGATAGGCGAGCTGCGCCGTGCCCGCGAGTGCGGGCGGGACGTCGCGCGCGGCGGCGAGGTCGCCGATGGCAAACACGCCTTCGCGCCCTCGCGCCTGAAGCGTCGGCTCAACATTGATGAGCCCGCGCCGATCCTTCTCGACGTTCAGTCTCTCGATGAGCGGGTTCACCCTCACTCCCGCCGTCCAGACGACGCCAGCGCACTTAATCTCCTCCCGCGCGCCGTCGTGCTCGAACGTGAAGCCGTCTTCGGCGACGCGCACGACGCGCGTCCGCGTGTGGAC
>JAIVGV010000334.1 GCA_020201365.1 Acidobacteriota bacterium | reverse complement strand
GTCTGCGGCGGCTCGCCTTCGCGCGGCGCGAAGGCGTCGTGCGCGCCCGCGATCTCGCCCGCGCGCAAGACGGTCGCGTCAACGTCCGCGTTGAAGTTCGCGGGGAGCGCGACCGTCAGCGTCCCGCGCACGAGCCGCAGCTGCGCGCCGCGACCGCGCCACGACGGCGCGGGCACGCGGAAGAGCACCGAGCCCGAAAGAATCGTCGCCACCACGTCGCCGCCCGCGAGCGTCAGCGAGGCGTTCGACTCGCCCGCCGTCAACTGCAAAGCCCCCTCGACGCCCTCCACCGTCAACGCGCCGCGCCCTGAAGTGATTTCGAGATCGACCATGGCGGGGACGCGCACGTGGTAGTCAATCCGCCAGGGCATCGCGAGCAGCGGCTTCGGAAAGTCCTTCGCCCGCTTCATGAACTTGCGGTCGTGCGTGCCGGTCGTGATGACGCGGAAGTGCGAGCCGTCGGCGTCGAGCAGGAAGTTGTTGACCGCCGCGAGCCGCGCCAAGTCCTCTTCCGTGTTCGCCTGCAGCTCGATGTCGGCGGTGACGTCGAGCTCGGCGCGCGGCCAAGCCTCGACCGTGATCGAGCCGACGGGCGCGCCCGAGATCGTCAGCGTGCCGCCGTAGGCGAAGCGCCTGACCTCGTGCCGCGTCGTCGTGCGCGTCAGCAGCGGCGCGCCCGGCGGCTGCGACGACGCCGACGGTTTCGACTGGGGCGAAGACTGCGCCGAGGCGCACGACGCGGCGACGCACACGAGCGCGCACGCGCAGGCGAAGACGAGCGGCTGGCGCGCGCCTCCCACAAGATTTTTTCTCAAGGGTTCTCTCAATCCGCGTGAGTTCTCGAACACGCCGACGCGGGAGAGAGTAAAAGGACGGCGGAGGATTGTAAAGCAGAGTCGTGATCGCGTTAGCGAGTGAAAAAGCTGATCGAGCCGCCCCAACCGGTCGTCATGAGCGTGGCGGAGCCGTCGCCGACGCGCCCGACGACGCGGCGGTTGTCGCCCTGGAAGGAGAAGTCGCCGCGGCGGGCGAGCGTGCCGAGATCGATGTTGCGCGTGCGCGGGGCGGTCGCCGTGAGCGTGAAACCCGAGCCGCCCGCGATGCGCACGTTGATGTCGCCCTTCGTGGACTTGAGATCGTATAAGCCGCCCGACAGGAGTTCCGCGTCGAAGAGGATGTTGCCCGTGATGTTCGACGCCATCACCTTGAGCGCGCGGATGCCGGTGAGATCGATGTCGCCGCTGCTGGCGACGACCGCGCGCACCATCGAGCCGTGGACGTTGCGCACGCTGATCTGACCGATGCGCGTTTCGAGATCGACCGTGGCGTCCGCCGGGACCTGGATTTTGAAGTTCACGTCGCCGACGCCCTCGCGCCCGCGCGTGTCGCCCATCACGTCAATGACCAGCCCCTCGTCGTCGAGGACGGGCGTGAACTTCGCCGCGGGCGACTCCAACTCCGCCGTCACCCTGATCTCGCTGCGATCCCAGCCCTCGATCTCGATCGTGCCCGAACGGTTCGTCAGCTGCAGGCGGATGTTGCGCCGCGGCGTGCGGTAGACGCGCGAGAACTTCTGCTGCGCGCACACCGACGACGCGAGCGCGAGCGCGACGACGAGGCTCGACGCGGCGACCGAGGCGCGCGAGCGCAAAAGTTTACCGGGCAGATTTCTCCCGGGCGCTGACGGGCGAGCCGCGGCGCGCGCGGCGGCCGCGTGAGGAGTGTGCTGCTGTTCGATCTCTGCCATCTAACCTTACACAACTCGCGTCCGGAGGGAGCGGGACGCTTCGAACCAACGTCTTGTAGTTTTCAGCTAACCGGATTTGACCAGCCGGGGCGGTTCGAGTCTCGAACCGTCTTACAACTCGGAGAACTCCTTGAGCAGCTCGATCTTGTCGCGCATCGCGGCGTTCAGAGCTTCCTCGGAGACTTCGTCGTGCGGTCGCTCGTCGAGCTCTTTGAGCATCTCGTTGACGGTCTCGTCAATCACGCCCATGTTGCGGTCGAACGTCTCGCTCACCCGCGGGTCCCAGCGCGCGCGCCGCTGCTCGACGCGCTGCTTCAAGTACTCGATCATCAGCGCGTCCCCACAAACCTTGCGACGCCGCGGCGCGCCCGCGCGAACGGCGCGCTCTCTCCCGCGCGTCCGCCTCGATCTCGTCTCTGATGCGCAGCCACATGGCGCGCTCGTCGGGCGGAGCGACCAAGTGCTCGCGGCTCTCGCGCGCCGTCGCGACGATTGCCGACAGCTCTTCGCGCGCCGACGCGCACGACAGGCAGGCGCCGAGGTGTCGCTCAAGCTGCGCGCGAGCGTCCGGCGGCAGCGTGCCGTCGAGGAAGTCGCTCAGCAGTTCGTGACACTTCTCGCAGTTCATCTCTCTCACCTCACAGCAGTTCGGACTTTCGGGAGACTGTGAGTCTGCAAACCTTAACTCCTCGCCCGCGCGCGAGGCACTTGGAAGCTCAGGCGGGCGGGATCTGTTGCCTCAAAAGTAAACGCAGCTTCATACGCGCCTTGTGCAACTGCGACTTCGACGTGCCGACCGAGCAGCCCAAGAGGTTCGCGATCTCCTCGTGCTCGTGCCCTTCGACGTCGTGCAGGACGAAGACGGTGCGATAACCGGGCGGCAGCTGCGCGACCGCCGCGTCTAACGCGATGCGATCCACGACGGGCATCCGCGCCGGGTCTTCCGTCCCCGTGACGATCTGGACGGGCGTCTCGCCGTCGTCGGTCGTCTGTTCGAGCTTCACGCCGCGCTTGCGGAAGTGCATCAGGACTTGGTTGACCGTCAGGCGGTGCAGCCAAGTCGTGAAAGCCGACTCGCCGCGGAAGCTGCCGATCTTGCGGTAGAGCTGTATGAAGACCTCTTGGGCGAGGTCTTCCGCCTCCGAGGTGTTGCCGGTCATGCGCAGGCACAGGGAGAAGACGCGGCGGTTGTGGCGCGCGTACAGCTCCTCGAAGGAGAGCACGTCGCCGTTCGCGGCGCGCTGCGCGAGCGAGTAGTCGGACGCGCCCCGCGGCTCGTCTCGACCGTCGTCGGCTGTCGTCACTTGCCCGAACTTCACGGGCGGGCAGGCTGTTATCGCGCTCATCTCGTCTCCGGCGCTCGGCTGGGAAACGCGCGAGCGACCGATCCAAGTTTTTTAAGTGCACGACCGGGGGCGAGTGCCCGCGGACTCGACTGGCGGCGCAGGGGTTGCGGCGGGTGTTGTCCGGCGGCTCCCGTCCTCGCGTCGTGTGATGCGCGCGCGTCGCCGCGTCGTTGCCCCGCGCCGCCCGATTTTCTCGCATTTTCGCGCGACTCGGCGCTCCGTTTCAAGCCCGGCGCGCGCCGGCTCAGTCGAACGCGAGCCGCGCGCGCAGCCAGTCGTTGACGACGCAGTCCACGACGAGGTGGACGCGGTCTCGCGCGCCGAGGTTTTCGGCGCGGTGGGGCAGGTTGAAGTTCAGATACCAGCACTCGCCCTCGCGCATCTCGACGCGGCGACCCGCGAGGTAGAACTCCGCCGCGTCGCACGTCTGGACGGGGACGTGGAGGCGCACCTCGCCGTCCTCGTAACCGAGCTTGTAGTCGCTGTGCTCGCGTATGCGGCTTCTGGGCGCGAGCTTGAGGAAGCGGACGGAGAGGAGCGTGCAGCGGAAGGAGGCGAGCGCCCCGGCGACGTGCGGGCAGCGCGCGAGCAGCGGCGTGTCGGCGTAGGGGGTTTTCGCCGTCGTGTCCGGGAAGATCTGCGTCGCGACGCCGCCGACCGAGCGCAGCGACGCGGCGCTCCACGCGCCCTCGTAGTACGAAGTGTTGAAGTGCGGCACCCACTCGGCCGGCTCGACGCGGCGGAGGTCTTCGCGCAGCCGCGCCGCGTCGAAGCTGAGCGGGAGTTTGCGACTGTCGGGCGTCGTCGTCTTCTGCATCGTGCCGCCGTGATACACGAGCGCGCGGCGCAAGTCCAGCGCGCGAGCGGCGGGTAGCCGACCGCCGTCACTGCGTCAACACCGCCGTGATATACTGCCCGCCCAGTGATGCCACCGGCAGGCGACAACTCGGAGTCGGTCGCGTGGTGCGGCCGTATGTGGCGCTTGTTATGCGCCGCGGCAGTCCTCCACCTAGCCCTGTCAGCAACTCTATACGAAGTCGGGCGTCGCGCCGCTGTGCCCGAGGTTGTTGACGATCACGGGATCGTCATGGTTGTGATGCGAGACGCGGCGGACGTCCGCGAGGACGCCGCCGGGTTGAGCGGCGCGCTCCGTGCCGGAGAGGTGCGCTACTGGCTCGGCGCGGACTACGCTTTCCACGTTAAGCTCTACGCGCTCTGCTTCGCGCTCTTCGGTCCGTGGCTCGGCTACAACGTCATCGCCGCCGAGCCGCTCAACGCCTTCCTGTACCTCGCGAGCCTCGCCGCCGTCTTCCGGATCGGCAGCGCGGTCTTCGGCGGGCGCGCGGGGCTCCTGGCGGCGGTCGCGTTCGCGCTCTGGCCCTCGCTGCTGCTCCACTCGACACAGCTTCTGAAGGATCCGCTCTTCGTTGCGGGGTTCTTGGCGCTCGTCCTGATCCTCGTGCGCCTGCTGACGAGGACTTTTTCGTGGGCGGAGACTTCGCTGACGTTCGCCGCGGGCGCGCTCGTCTTGACCGCGCTCTGGCTCACGCGTCGGGACTGGGGGGCGCTGCTCGTCGCGACCGTGCTCATCGGGGCGGCGGCGCTCGCCGTGCGCCAGCTCAGAGAGGGGCGTGCGCTCACGGCGAACATCGTCTGCGCGGCGCTGCTTGTCGCCGCCGCCGTCGGCGTCCCGCGGGTCATGCCGAACGCGCTGAAACTCGGCGCCACGCGCGGCGTCCGCGCAGCCGCTGACGGGGGCGTGTTAAGTCGCGCGGGCGCGCCGCGCGTTCCCACGTCGGGAGAGTCGCGTCGGGGGTACGTCTGGTCGAGGGCGGCGGCGCGGGTGGGCGAGATCAGACGCGGGCTCGCCGAAGCGTTCCCCAACTCCGGATCGGACATAGACGCCGACGTGCAGATCGGCGACGCCTCCGACCTGTTGGGCTACTTGCCGCGCGCCGCGGCGGTCGGTTTCTTCGCGCCGTTCCCGAACATGTGGCTCACCTCCGGGCAGAAGGCTGGGGCGGCGGGGAGGCGTCTCGCAGGGATAGAGTGCGTCGCGATGTACGCGGTCGAGGCGCTGGCGCTCGTCGGGTTGTGGCGGGGGCGCAGGCGGCTGCCGGTGTGGCTGCTCGCGACGGTGGCGGCGGTCGGCGTGACGGCGCTCGGTCTCGTCGTCGTCAACGTCGGCGCCCTCTACCGCATGCGCTACGTGTTCGTGGCGCTCTTGATCATCGTCGCGGCGGGCGCGGCGGCGGGCTCACGCGGTCGGCAGCCGAACGGGTCGCTCGGCGGCGACGCGTAAGCGTATTATGCAATCTTCACGTCGCCGGGATGTAAGAAGATGCCGCCTCGCAACCTCGCCGATTCACACCCTCGCCCGATGCCGATCGTCGTCGGCTCACCCCGCTCCGGGACGACCCTGCTGAGGTTCATGCTCGACTCTCACCCCGCGCTGGCGATCCCGCCGGAGACGGGGTTCCTTAGCCTCGGCACGAAGATCGCGGGGGCGGGCGATAAGCTCCGGGAGAGGTTCCTCCGCGCCGTCGTCAACTACCCGAAGGACGCCCCGGCGTGGCCCGACTTCGGGATACCGGAAGAAGAGTTCCGTGCGGAGCTGGCGCGGATCAACCCCTTCACGGTCGCCGACGGGTTCCGAGCCTTCTACCGCGCGTACGCCGCGCGCTTCGGGAAGCCGCGCTGGGGGGATAAGACCCCGCACTACTGTTTCGAGATCGATACCATCAGGCGCGTGCTGCCCGAGGCGCGCTTCGTCCACATCATCCGCGACGGGCGCGACGCCGCGCTCTCGCTCAGGGGGATGTGGTTCTCGCCCGGGTGGAGGATCGAGGCGCAGGCGTTATACTGGCTCAAGTACGTCCGCGCTGCGCGGGCGTCCGGGCTCGGACGCCCGGACTACGTCGAGGTGCGCTACGAGGAGTTAGTCCTCGCGCCGCGCGAGGAGCTCCGGCGCGTCTGCGCCCACGTCGATCTGCCCTTCGATGATCAGATGCTGAGCTATTACAAACGCACCCCGGCGCGTCTGCTCGAGCACAAGGGGCGCTCGCGCCCCGACGGCACGCCTCTCATCACCCAGGGGCAGAGGCTCCGGCAGCAGACCCTCACGACGAAACCTCCCGACCCCGCCCGCGTCTTCGCCTGGAAGAGGACGATGGACGCGGAGGAGGTGAGGAGGTTCGGGCGCGTCGCCGGGGGGCTTTTGACGGAACTCGGATACGAAGCGTGAACGCGAGTCGGAAAGCACGAGACCTTTCATGGTAAGAACCAACCTCGCGACCGGCTTCGGCGTGAGCTGGCAAGACACGCCGTCGGCTCTCGTCGTCGCGCACCCGGGCCATCAGGTGAGGCTGCACGGCTGGCTGGGGCTGTCGCGCCCGCACGTCTTCGTCCTCACAGACGGCTCGGGGCGCTCGGGTCTGTCGCGGCTCGACGCGACGACGGAGTACCTCGCGGGCCTCGGGATCGAGCCGGGACGCATCTACGGGCAGCACACCGACCGCGCGATCTATCGGCGCATACTCGACCGCGATTTAGATTTCTTCATCGCCCTCGCCGAGCAGCTCGCCGAATCGCTCGCCGCCTCGCGCGTCAGGTTTGTGGCCGGAGACGCCGCCGAAGGCTACAACTCGATCCACGACATCTGCCGGCTCGTGGTTGACGCCGCCGTGGAGATGCTCAACCGCGGCGGCGGCGGGGCGGTCTCGTTCGACTACCCCGTCATCAACCGACCCGACGACTGTCCGGAGGAGCTTCGTGAGGCGTCGGTCTGGCTCCGACTCGACGACCAGACGTTCTCGCGGAAGATTGATGCTGCGAGGACTTACTACCCGGAGCTGTTCGAAGAGGTGCAGATCGCGCTCGGCGCCGCGGCGGCGGCGGGTCCCATGAGAGATTACTTCGAGCTGAACGGCGCGGGCGGCGGGGAAGGCATCGAAGCCTTCCGCGTCGAGTGCCTGCGCCCCGCCGTCGCCGCACGGGCGGATCGCGCCGTCCCGGGGGCGAAACCATTTTACGAGCTCCACGGCGAGAGGCAGGTCGCGGCGGGCCTCTACGATCACGTCATACGATACCGGGAGCACGTCGCCCCCATCGCCGAACGACTGTGGCGGTACGTTAAGTAGCTGTCGCACTCGAATGCGCATCCTGATCACGAACAGCAGCGTCGCTTCGCGCTCCGGGACCGAGACCTACGTGCGAGACCTCGCCTGCGGGCTGCTCGGGCGCGGGCACACGCCGGTCGTTTACACCCCGAAGATCGGCGCGCTCGCGCGGGAGCTTCGCGACAAGACCGTCCCCGTCACCGACTGCCTCGACTCGATCACGGAGCCCCCCGACATCATCCACGGCCACCACAACCTCGAAACCATGACCGCGCTGCTGCGCTTCACACACGCGCCCGCGATCTTCGTCACGCACGACAACCTCGCCCGCCGCGACGTGCCGCCGCGCTTCCCGCGCATCCTGCGCTACGTGGCGGTGGACTACACCTGCCGCGACCGCCTCGTCTTCGAGCACGGCGTACCCGAAGAGAAGACCCGCGTGGTGCTGAACTCGGTGAACCTCGCCGCCTTCAGGCCCAGAGCCCCGCTCCCCGCCCGCCCCCGGCGCGCGCTGATCTTCAGCAACGCCAGCAGCGCGCATTTCGCCGCGGTGAGCGAGGCGTGCGCGCAGAGCGGGCTCGAACTCGACGCGCTCGGGCACGACTCCGGCAACGTCTCGCCGAAACCGGGGGAGGTGCTCGGGCGGTACGACATCGTCTTCGCGAAGGGGCGCAGCGCACTCGAAGCGCTCGCCGTCGGGGCGGCGGTCGTCCTGTGCGACTTCCCCGGCGTGGGACCGATGGTCACGACCGGCGAGTTCGACAGCCTCCGGCGATTCAACTTCGGGCACCGCACCCTCCGCTCGGAGATACGCCCGGAAGTCATCGCGCGCGAGATCGCCCGCTACGACGCGGCGGACGCCGCCGAGGTGTCGCGCAAAGTGCGCGCCGTCGCCGGCTCCGATCTCATGCTGGACGAGGTGCTCGCGCTTTACTCCGAAGTGATGGCGGAGCACGCCGCCTCCCCCGTAGTTGACGCCGAGGCGGAGCTGCGCGCCGCAGCCGACTACCTGCGCTGGCTGACCCTGCGTCTGAACGAGGAGGAGGATGCCCGCCGCAACTCGCCCGTCAGGCGCATCGGGAAGCGGCTGCGCGGCGTCCCCCTCGTCGGTCGGCTCGCCCGCGCGCTCGACCGGAGGCTGCTCGCGCCCGCCCCGGGCAGCGGGCTCCGTCGGCACTAATCATCGCGCCGTCCCGACGGCGGCAACGAATCGTCTGTCAAGCCGCACAACCACAAGGGCACGGAAAAGGAGGGGAAGAACTTGAGCCGCAGGCGTCTGATGAAGACTCCGTCTCGATTCGTGCTCAGCCGTCTGTCACGGCAACTCTACTTGGACTCTCTCGCCAAGGCGAAGGCACGTGGATTTTCGTTCGTCCGCTTCCAGGACTTTCTACCCGGCGGCACGGCGCTGCCGCGGCGCTACATCGCTCTAAGCCACGACATAGACTTTGCGCCCGGTCATTCTCTGGAGATGGCTGAGCTGGAGCACGCGGTCGGGATCGCGTCCACGTTCTTCGTGCTGGTGGACGGACAGTTCTACAACCCACTCCAAAGCGAGGTCATCCGTCAGATACGTCAGATTCACTCGCTCGGCCACGAGATCGGTCTGCACTTCGCGGTGAGCTCCGCCGCCCACGCCGACGACATCGGCAAGGAGGTGGCATTCCGGCTGGAAGTCCTCGGCGCCATCGCGGGAGCGACCGTGCGATCCTTTTCACAGCACGACCCGGTTAACGCCGGCTTCGTCGCGGTCACGCTGCCGCCCGGCCACCACGCCTGTGTGGACGCGAGTCGAGCGATCCGTGATCACGACCTTCTCTACGTCAGCGACAGCGCGATGATGTGGAGGCGCTACACCTTCGAGACCGCGCTCGACGAGGATCGGAACCTCTGCCTGCTGGCGCACCCCCATTCATGGTTGCACCCGCAGGACGACTACGTTGCCATGATCAGGGAGTTCGAATCGCGTGAGGTGAACGCAGTGACGGATCGCTTCGACGCGTTCGTCGCCGCCCTCGCAGGCTACTACACGCGGCGACTTAAGGAAGGGGTTTGAGATGCTGCGCGCCGCCCTGCACGAACAAGAGATACGCCGGGTGATCGGACTGCCCGGAGAGGGCGACCGCGCGGTTGAGGGCGTGGCGACGCTCGACGCCGCAGAGGATCGCTGCCTCCACTTCATTAACAAAAAGGTGACGAGCGCCATCCGCGAGTCTCTCGCGTCGCGCCGCGGCTGCGTCGTCATCGCCCCGCAGGGTTCCGCGGCGCAGGGGGATTGGGGCGACTGTCTCGTGTTGGAGGGCGCCGACCCGCGCGCGGCGATCGCCAAGGTCTTAGGCTTCATCCGCGCCGAGCAGCGGCAACAGCCTTTGGTCGCCGAACGCAGGATCGCGCCGGGAGCCGTCGTCTCGCCGTTGGCAGTTGTCGGGGGCGCGGTCGAAATCGGTGACGGCGCCGTCGTCGAGCCGTTTTGCGTGGTGGGTCCCGATGTCCGTGTCGGGCGCGGATCGGTTCTCCACTCCGGGGTGCGACTGTTCCCGCGCGTCGCCATCGGCGACGAGACGGTCGTCGGCGCAAACACGGTGGTGGGGCACGACGGCTACGGGTTCGTGCGGGACGAGGACGGAAACAAAGTACGCATCCCACACCTCGGCGGCGTGGTGATCGGGTCGCACGTCGAGATCGGCGCGCTGACCGCCGTGCAGGGCGGGACCATCATGCCGACCGTCATCGAGGACTACGCCAAGGTGGGCGATTACAACTTCGTCGGCCATAACGTCCGCATCGGGCGGGGCGCGAGCGTGACGGGCGGGGTGGTGATCGCCGGGCACGCCGTCGTCGAGGCGGAGGCGTGGGTCGGGATCAACTCCAGCATCCGCGACGGGCGGCGGGTCGGCTCTCACGCGCTGGTCGGCATGGACTCGTCGGTGCAGCAAGACCTCCCGGAGAGCACGGTCTCGCGCGCGCTGCGTCCCGAGGTCAGGGCGCGTCCCGACGACGATCACAACGCCATCGGCTTCAAGGAGCGATAGCGCGGCTCCGTACCGCGCGAGACGGCTCCCAGTCATGACGCGCCGGGCGAGAACGTGAAGCCAGTGAAGAGAGTCTGCATAGTGGTGCCCGACATCGTGGCGGAGGAGGGCGGGGTCGCGGCGCTCGCGGATTTCGTCTTCGACACGCTCCGGCGCTCCGGGCGCTACCAGCCGACCTTCGTGTCGCTGGCGGTCTCTTCGAGGGACGGCGCCAGCCTGCGCCTGCTGTCGCCGGCGAGTTGGCGCGACGGCGCGCGCGCAGTCAGCAGGCAGCGACGCGGCGAGACTCACCTGCACGCGGGCTGTCACGTCGCCGAGCTGGAGTTTCAGCGCTACCGCCCGCGCGCCGTCCTCACGGACATCCTGAATCAGTACGACGTGGTTCACGTCGTGGCGGGCGCGCCGGCGTGGGCGCTGGTCGCCAAGAGGTGCAGGGGCGTCGTCGTCCTCCACGCCGCCACGCTCGCTACGTCGGAGCGCGCGATGGTTAAGAGGTACGCGTTCCCGCGTTGGCGTTACTGGATGACGCGCGTCACCAGCCGCCTCGATCTCGCGGCGCTGCGGCACGTCCGTCTGACGTTCGTCATTAACAGGTGGATGGAGGAAGCCGTCGGGCGTGTCGCGGGGACTTCGCGTGTCGTCTTCGCGCTGCCGGGTGTGGACACGGGACACTTCCGCCCGGGGCGGTACGCTGACGACGGTTACATCCTGTCGGTCGCACGCTTCTCCGATCCGCGCAAAGACGTGAGGACGCTCCTGCGCGCCTACGCCCTCCTGCGCCGCGCCGCGCCCGACGCGCCCAAACTTGTGCTCGCCGGACTGACGATGCCGACGCGCGAGGACTGGGGGCTCGCAGAGTCGCTCGGGGTGGCGGGGTTCGTCGAGAGGCGCGAGGGCGTGTCGCACGCTTCGCTCGCCGATCTCTACCGCGGGGCGTGCA
>JAIVGV010000333.1 GCA_020201365.1 Acidobacteriota bacterium | reverse complement strand
GTTGTCGGGGAGTCCTGCGTCGGGCGGCTTGCTGCCCTGCGTCGGCGGCGGCGGATTTCGTCGGGCGTGTCACTTCCGTAGTCGTTTAGATACAGGCGCGCGAAGCCGTTGCCGTATAAGTTGTGCATACGAACGAAGGGGTAGCACGACGATGACAGTGAAGGCTGGAAGCGGGGGCGCGAACGAACCGGGCGCGGCGGTGAGGCAGACTCGCCCGCTCGCGGGGTACGTCATCGCGCTCGCGGCGCTTTCGGCGCTCTTCGGTCTCGCGGTGCTCAAAGGGCGGGTTAAAGATAAAAGGTGAAAGTCCAAGGGAGGGAATGAATGTCAGCACAAGGTTTAGGTCGGGCGACCGACGCGAAGCTCAACGATCCCGGCGGCGGCGCTCTGGCGACGACGACCGACAAGGCGGAGACGCTCCTCAAGACGGTGGATAACACGACGGTCGGCGCGACGGGCGTCAGCCTGTTTCACATCCTGACCATCGGATCAATCGGCGCGTCGCTCGCGCTCTTCTTCAGCGGCAACAAGCAGGCGGGCATCTTCGTGGGCTTGTGGCCCCCGACGTTCCAGGCTCTGAAGTCGGTGGTTGATAAGAGCAACAAGCGTTAACCGACGCGATCATCACGTCCGGTCTGGCACCGGATGAATCAGGGGGGCGGCGCGGGCTGATGAACTTCAGCCCGCGCCTTTTCATGCGCGGTCGAAATCAACTACCATTCACAACGAAAACGCAAACTCTGCGCCGCGAAACCGACGAGCCTGCGCGGTCGTCGCGCGCATCGAACGACTCGGAGGTGTGGGATGAGGTTGGGCGGACTCTCTGTCGCGCGCGTCGCCTGCCTCGCGCTCTTCTGCGCGGCGGCGCTCGCCTTCACGGTCTCCGGCGCGTCGCGCGCGCGCGCGCAGCGCCAAGCGTCGGCGCAACAACAGCCGACGCCACAAGTCACGCCGCAGCCGACCGCACAGCCGTCTCCGCAGCCGAGCCCGCGGGAGTCGCCGTCGCCCGCGCCGCCGAAGAAGCCCGAAGCGGTCGCCGACGACGACGTGCTCTCGGTCAACACCGATCTCGTCAACGTGCTTTTTAACGCCGCGGACAAGAACCGCCGGTTCGTCACGACGCTCGCGCGCGATGACGTGCGCGTCTTCGAGGACGACGCGCCGCAGTCGGTCTCCGTCTTCCAGCGCGAGACCGATCTGCCGCTCTCGCTCGCGCTGCTCGTTGACGTGAGCGGCTCGCAGGAGACGACGCTGCCGGACGAGCAGGAGGCGGCGCGCGAGTTCATAGAGTCCGTGCTGCGACCGGGCAAGGACACGGCGGCGGTCGTCTCGTTCACGGGCACGGCGACCGTCGAGCAGGACATGACGCAGGATCGCGCGCTGCTCGAAAAAGCAATCGCGCGCCTGCAAGTCGTCGAGCCGCCGGACGAGGAGGCGGCGCACGCCTACCGCGTCGGCGAGGACGCGGACGTCGTGCCGCAGGAGGTCGAGCAGTACGGGATGCCGGGGACGACCGCGCTGTGGGACGCGGTGTGGGCGACCTCGAACGAGCTGCTGGCGCAGACGCCCGCGCAGACGCGCCGCGCGATCATCCTGCTCTCCGACGGCGACGACTCCGGTCACCCGTGGGCGCGCCTCGAACGCTCGGACGCCGTCGCCGCCGCGATCAAGTCGGACACGACGATCTACTCCGTCGGCGTCGAGCCCGACTGCCCCGGTCACCAGTCCGACTGCCGCCTCGACAAGAAGGCGCTGCGCCGCGTCGCCGAGGAGACGGGCGGTCGCGCCTTCTTCCCCGAAAACGACGACGAGCTGCGCGCGGCGTTCGCCGAGATCAACCAGGAGCTGCGCACGCAGTACCTCGTCGCCTACTCGCCCACGAACAAGGTGCGCGACGGCGGCTGGCGGCGGATCAGGATCGAGATCGCCAACCCGAAACTGAAAGACCAGAAGATCAAACTCACCTACCGCGAAGGCTACTTCGCCACCGCACGCGCCGCGCCGCGCCCCAAGCGCGAACGCGCGCCGCAGGAGCGGCTCAGGCGCCCGCCGCGGAAAAGCCGCAGACCGTAAGCGGTACGCCGTGACAGGGAAGAACGGTCTTCACTTGTCGAGGTTTACGGTTTACCGTTGACGGCTTCTCAGTCTTCACGCTCCAGCAGCGCCAAGCCGCCCATGCGTCGGAACTTCTCGCGGCGCGAGGCGGGCTGGACGCGCGTGAGGAAGTGCCAGAGCCAAGCCATCGGCATCTCGCGCTTCAGCCTGCGCGCTTCCTCCATCATCGAGCGCCACTCGCGCTCGCGCCAGCCGTGCGGGCGGAAGAAGTCCGTGCCCTCTTCGGGCGCGAAGCGGAAGGGCGCGCCGCCTTCAGCCACCTTCCTGCCCCAACTCTTCTCCATGCGCTTCAAAATCTCCGGGCGCACGATGTCCATCAGCCACCATTTGAAAGAAGGTTGCGCGTGCAGGTCGGAGGCTAACGCGCCGACCTGTTCGGGCGTGAGATAGACGAGCAGACCTTCGGTGATGACGAGGGCGCGTCTCGCCTGCGCCCCGACGCGCGCCAACAGCTCGCGCCGCGCCTCCGTGTTCGAGAGATCGAGGCGGACGACTTCGTGCTCGCAGGCGGCGCGCTCGCCCGCTAATAGCTCCTGCTTGTAGTCGAGGATTTCGGGGAGATCGACTTCGATCCAGCGCAGCGTCGGCGGAAGGTTCAGGCGGTACGGTCGCGCGTCGAGACCGGAGGCGAGGTTGAGCACCGTGTCCGCTCCCTCGCCGACGAGCCGCGTGATGATCTCGTCGAAGACGACCGTGCGCGTGACCATTGACCAGGAGCCCGACGCGCCCTTCGGCATCCCGCGCACGATCTGCTCGCCGCGCTCGCCCGCGAGCTTGCGCGCGTGCGGGTCGCGGAAGTGCGCGTCCGCGCGCTCCGACTCCATCGCGCGGTAGCAGGCGACCCAACGCGCCGTGTCGGAGATGTCGCGGATGAGCGGGGCGTCTGTTTGGGCGGCGGTCGGGTTCGACTGGTTAGGCATCTCGTCTCCTTAATGTGTCTTAATTTGTTAAGCGACGAGCGCGGGGTCAACGCGCGGGCGGGTCGGCGCAGGCGGCGCGTAGGATACACGAAACGGCGGGGCGCGCGCGACGAAAAAGATCGCCGCGAAATTTCTCCGCCCGAAAGTTCCGGTCGCACGAACGCACGAAACCCCGCCGCGCGTTGCCGCACGACGGGGCTTCGCTCCGTTGCGGGGAGTTTTGTGAACCGCGCTGCCCCCGACAAGCCGCGCGGCTCGCCCCCCGCGGGAGAGTTAGCGGACGGGGCGCGCGCTCACCGCGCCCGCCGCCGGGTTGACACCGCGAAGCGCGCTTGCGAGCGCCCCGCGCATCTTCTGCGTCCTCGCCCTGCTCTTGATCCTCACCTCGCCTTGACCGTTGCCGCTAGTCTCTCGTCTCGACCGCCCCGTCGCGTGGGACGCCGCGCGGCGCGCGGATGAATGTCCACTGTGCGAGGCTGGCATTCATCGTCTTGTCCTCCGTAATGCTTCGTCGCAAGTTCTCGTCGCCGCGCGATTCGCGTCGCTCCGCTGACTGCGGCGCGAATCGCGCGACTCGTGTCGTCTTCGCCTATTGCAGCGTCGCCTCCTCGCCGAGGATGCGGTCGTCCGCCGCGGTGTAGAGCGTGATGAACTTCTCGAGCTTGGCGGCGAGCGCGCCGCGCGTGAGCGCCGTCGCGGGTTCGAAGCGCGGACCCGGAACCGCCTGGAAGACGCCCGGCGCGATCTGTATGACCTGAGCCGGGAACGCCTCGAAGAGCCCCTTGTCCAGCGCGATCTGCACGTAGCCGCGCAGCGCCGTCGGAATCTGCGCGTTGTCGGTGAGCGGCGTCCCGCCGGACGTGACGGTCGAGCCCGCGAGCTGGCGCGCCTGCGGGTCGAGACCGAGCGCGCGGACGAAGGCGACCGCCGCGTCGAGCCGCGTCGTCGCAGCCGACGGGTTGAACGACGAGCCGGAGCCGCCGAGCACGCCGCCCGGCGTGAAGTCCCAGTCGCGCAGCGTCGAGCCGTTCGCCGACTCGGCGTCGGCGATTGCCGAAAGATCGCCGGAGAGATCGGGGAACTTCGGCGCCGTGCCGAGCGACTGGCGAAGCGGCGCGTTGACGGCGAGCGTGCGCGCGAAGTCGCCGCGCGTCACCGCGTCCGCGGGGCGGAACGTGCCGTCGGCGAAGGTGTCGATGCGGCGGAACTTCAGAAGATCGGTGATGTCGGCTTCGGCGGGCGTGCCCGCGATGTCCACGACGGGCGCGAGCGAGAGCGTGACGCGCTTGACGGTCACGTCAACGGGCGTTGGCAGCGCGGCGTTTCTGAGCGTCGTTCCGGCGAAGCCGGGGTAGCCGACCATCTCCATCGCCCACGTGCCGGGCACCGGGTTCTTGACGATCACCTGTCGCGTGCCCGCGTCGAGGACGGGCAGCGAGTAGTTGCTGTCGTACTCCGTGCCGTCGGGCGCGTAGAGCGCGAGGAGCAGGATGTTGCCGTTGCCGTCCTGCTGGATGTTGTCGTACTTGGCGAACACGTCGAGCACGTCAACTCCGGCGGGCACGTCGAACGGGTGCGAGTTCGTGGAGCCGTTGCCGTTCGCGGTCGGGCTGTAGTCAATCTGGAAGCGGTCGAAGATCGCGCCGCGGTCGATCTGCTGGTTGAACGAAGGGTTGAGCGTCGCGCCGTAAGACCGCGCGCGGTTGAAGACCTTGTCAACGGCGGCGTAGGCGTTCACGAAGCCCGCGCCGACCTGGTAGTCCTCGTAGCCGGGCATCCGCGTGGCGGTGTCGGTCAGGATTTGCTTGATGTCGTCGGGCGAGAGCGTCGGATCGGCGTCCATCATCAGGGACGCGACGCCGACGACGTAGGGGCACGCCATCGAGGTGCCGGAAATCTGCGTGTAGAACGGAAGGTACTGCGGCGGAATCTCCGCGTCGGGCGGCGGCGCGCCGGCCGTGCCGTTGGCGACGAGGTTCGTCGCGGCGCGCACGGAGATGATGTCGGTCGTGAAGCGCCCCGTGTTCGAGTTGAGCGCGCGACCCGTGCCGGGCGCGGTGATCGTCGGCGCGTCGTAGTCGTTCAAAGGATCGTCGTCGCTCAGGCGCTCGTCACGCGGCAGACCGCGCGAGGAGAAGTCCGCGAGCAAGCCTTCCTTCGTTCCGGCGGCGACGGAGATGACCCACGGCGCTTTCGAGTAGGGGTTGTGCGAGTCTTTGCCGGGACCCGAATTGCCCGCGGAGAAGACGACGAGGATGCCGCTGTCGTGCGCCTGCTTGGTGGCGAGGTTGACGGGGTTGTCGGGGTCGAACGCGCCGCTGCTGCCCCAGGAGTTCGAGACGGCGCGGACGTTGTAGAGGAACTGGTTGGCGAGCGACCACTCGAAGCCGCCGAGCGCGTTCAGGACGAAGAGCACCGCGCCCGAGCCCGCGCCGATCAGCTTCACGCCGGGCGCGACGCCGCGGTAGAGCGAGCCGGAGTCCTGACCCGTGCCGCCGATGATCCCCGCGCAGTGCGTCCCGTGCCCGACGTTGAGGTCTGTGTCGGGGATGCCGGAGACGGCGAGCAGCGGCGTGAAGTGCCTGGTCGCGTCGGGCTGGAGGCTGTTGGCGTTGCCGGTCTCGGTGTCGGTGACGATCTGGACGTTCTGGACGACCTTCGTGCCGTAGGGCAGATCGTCGCGCGTCGCGTCAATGCCGCTGTCGTTGACGACGACCGAGAAGTCGCCCTTACCCGACACGGGCAAGCCGCCGTTCAGGCGCGTGAACGCCCCGTCGGAGAGCACGCGATCCACGCCCGCGAGCATCCGCGACTGGTTGTCGAAGTATTCGAGCTTGTCGTTCGACCAGATCGAGCGCACCGAAGAGACGGTCGAGAGGGCGCGCACCTGCCCGGCGGTCGCGTTGACGGCGACCATGCCGAGGTGCGGCAGTGTGTAGCCGCCCGTGATGCCGACCGCCTGAAGGACGGCGAGCTGGCTGTCCTGCAAGCCGTTCGTCGTCTTGAAGGCGACGATGACCGTGCCGACGCTCGCCGTGTCGGCGAGCCCGCCGAGGCGGACGCTCAAGGTCGGGCTAAGCCGGGCGGCGCGCGCCGGTGCCACGGCGGCGAGGCAGAACAGAAGCGCGGCGACGAACGTAAACTTTTTCATCTCTCCCCCTCAAACTATTCTTCGCCCGAAAGACTTTCCCCCGTCTTAACCGTGGAGAGAAATTAGGGCGGGAGCGTTGAGAAAAACTTGAGCCCCGCGGGCGGGGTTGAAGGCGCGAATTTACGCCGGAAAACGGGCGTTTTCAGGGCTTCGCGGGGACTTGAGGCAGACTTGAGAAGGTTGCGATTTTGTTGCGGGAGCGGAAGGCGGGACGCACGGGGGCGGATCGCGCCCTCACATCGCCGGATACTTGTCCTTCAGCCCGCCGAAGCGGAAGGCTTCTGCGACGCGCACCTGCGAGCGCTTGCGCGCCTCGTCGAGCCACTGGCGAAGTGTCTGCGCGCGTTTCTCTTCGGTGAGGCGCTTGCGTATGTCGGGCGCGGCTTCGTCGAGCGTGACGGCGCGCGCGGGCTCGCGCTTCGTTAGCTTGATGACGTGGAAGCCGTAGTCGGTCTGCACGACGGGGCTCACCTCGCCGACTTTCGTGAGCGCGAACGCCGCCTCGTCGAACGCGCGCGCGTGCGTGTCGCGCGCGAAGGCGCCGAGGTCGCCGCCGCGCGCCTTCGTCGCGTCGTCGTCCGAATTCTCGCGCGCGAGACGGGCAAAGTCATCGCCCGCGGCGGCGCGGTGGCGCAGCTCTTCAGCTTTCTGTTTGCGCCGCGCGATCTCCTCGCGCACCGCCGCGTCGAGCGCCGCGCCCGCGAGATTTCGCTCCTCCCGCAACTGCGCGGCGATCTGCGTCGGGCGCGCGGCGACGAGGATGTGCGAGGCGGCGATCCGCTCGGGCTGCTGCGACGCGGGATCGTTCTTGTGCTCGTCGTAATATTTTTTGATCTCGTCGTCGGAGACTTGAACTGTCTTCTCCGCCTCCTTGGTCATCAACTCGCCGTAGAGCTGATCGCGCAGGATCGCGCGGTACTCGTCGCGCGAGAGATTATGATCCTTGAGGAACGCTTGAAACTTCGCGTCGCCGCCCATGCCCGTGATCTCGCGCTGCTCGCGCTCGCCGATCATCTCCGGCGTCACGCGCAAGCCCCGCCGCCCCGATTCTTGTGAGATGAGCGCGCGGTCGATCAAGTCCTCGACGATCCCCTCGCGCAAGCGTTCGAGCGCGCGCCTGCCGTCCTCGGTCGCCTCGTCGATCCCCAGTTCCTCGCGCCCGTTGCGCAGGAACATCTCGTAGAGCTTCGCCGGAATCTCGCGACCGTCCACGACCGCGACGACGCCGTTCGCCGGATTCGACCGCGCCGCGTTCGACGAGTTCACGTTCGACTGCTTCGCGCACGATGACAGCACGGCGCACGCGACGAGCAGCGCGGCGCGCGACAGACGGAGCGTCGTGCGCGGTTTCATCTTTGAGCCCGACGAAGTTTGACGGATCGAAAATTCGCGCGCGCGATTATGGCACAAGTCGTCAATCACGTTCAGCCCCGCGCGTCTTCGCCGTCGCGCCTGAGACCGTCGGACGCGAGGCGCACGCCGAGGACGAAGAGGAAGATGGCGACGGCGGGCGTGAGCAGGAGGAACGGCTGCGCGGAGAGGCGCGTGAGGTCTTGCGCGTCGGCGAGCATCTTGCCCCAGCTCACCTCGGGCTCTTGCACGCCGACGCCGAGAAAAGAGAGCGCGGTCTCGGCGAGCAGGAACGCGGGCAGCATCAGCGAGAGCTGGACGAGGACGGCGCGCGAGGCGTTCGGCAGGATGTGGCGCGCGAGCACGCGCGCTTCGGTCATGCCGAGCGAGCGCGCGGCGACGACGAACTCGCGCGAGCGCAACTCAAGTACGAGCCCACGCACGAGCCGCGCCATCTCCGCCCAGCCGACCGCGAGGAAGACCGCGACGAGGAAGGCTGCGGCGCGCGTCGTCGGCAAATTCAGCGGGAGCGCGGCGCGCGCGGCGAGGATGAGGACGAGCGCGGGCAGGGCGAGCATCGCGTCCGCCGCGCGCATGAGCACGGCGTCCGCCTTGCGACCCGCGTAGCCCGCGAGGCAGCCGACGAGGACGCCGAGCGCGCCCGCGAGAATTGTTCCGAGCGGCGCGACGGCGAGCGAGAAGCGCGACGCCGCGAGGAGTTGCGAGAAGCGGTCGCGCCCCAGCTTGTCCGCGCCGAGCAGGTGGACGAGCGGCGCGGTCGGCGTTTGATGAGAGTCTCGCTGAGCGAAATTTCCGTCTTCGGGCGCGACGCCGAAGAGGTGCCGGTCGGTCGTAAGGACGCCGAGGAGTTTGTAAGTGTAGCCGCGCGCGAAGAGCCGTAGGGGGAAGCGGCGCGAGGCGTCTTCGGCGTAGGCGCGCGCGAGCGGGTCTGCGAGCCGGCTGGCGTGGACGAAGGGGCGCGGGTGGAAGCGCCCTTCGGCGTCGAAGAGATGGATCGAAGTCGCGGGCGCGTCGGTCTCGTCGCGCGACTGCGCGCGGTAGTCGTAGGGCGCGACGAAGTCCGCGAGCGCGGCGGCGAGGTAGAAGAGGGCGACGATGGCTACTCCTGCGACGAAGCGACCGCGGCGGCGCACGAAGCCGCGCGCGCGACGGGCGAGCGGCGAAGACGGGCGGGGCGGCGAGTCCTCGTTGCCGCGCGGCGGCGCAGAATTTTGGGGCGCGGAAGTTTCCGCCGCGCGCCCGCCGCGCACGGTCGCTCTACGGTCGTTTGCGTTCGCGCGCGGCGTCGTCATCACGTCGGTCAGGCGGCGGGCGCGGCTGTGATCGAGTCGCGGCGGCGACGCCGCGCGCGCGCCGGGTCGTCTTCGCGCAGGCGCGGGTCGTTGAGCCGGAGCAGGACGTCCGCCAGCAAGTTCCCGACGAGGACGGCTGTCGCGGTGATCATGACGACGCCCATCAGGAGCGGCGCGTCGCGCTCCTTGACGGCGGCGACGGCGAGCAGCCCCAAGCCCTGCCAGCCGAGCACGCTCTCGACGATGACCGAGCCGCCGATGAG
>JAIVGV010000550.1 GCA_020201365.1 Acidobacteriota bacterium | reverse complement strand
TCGCGATCGTGTGCGCCATCGCCGCCCCGACGCCGACGGGCGCGAACATCATCACGTAGCCCGTGAAGCGGAACATGATCTGCGACAGGCTCTCGCACGCGCGCAGGATAGGTCTTCCCTTCTCGCCGAGCGCCGAGAGCGCCATCGCGAAGATGATCGAGAAGGCGACGATCTGTAAAACGTCGCCGCGCACCATCGCGTCCACGACGGACGCGGGGAAGATGTGCGTCACGATGCCGACGAAGTCCTGCGGGCGCGTCTGCTGAATGGACTGGATCGCGCTCGTGTCGCCGGAGAGCACGACGCCCCGGCCGGGCTGCGTCAGGTTCACGATACCGAGCCCGATGAAGAGCGCGATGGTCGTGACGATCTCGAAGTAGGCGAGCGCCTTCACGCCCATCCGCCCGACCTTCTTCAAGTCGCCGCCGCCCGCGACGCCGACGACGAGCGTGGAGAAGACGAGCGGCGCGATGATTGATTTGATCAGGTTGAGGAAGATGTCGCGCAGAAAATAGACGCGGTTGCCCCACGCCGGGCTCACCTTGCCGAGCACGCCTCCGACGACGAGACCGATCAATATCCAAGTCGTGAGCGACAACCGATACCAGCGCCGCGGTCGCTTCGTCGCGGTGATTTCCGCGTCGGGTTTGGTTAGTTTCGCCATGAAGGAGTTTTCAGTTCTCGGTTTTCAGTTTTCAGCCGGAGCGAGCGAGCAGCACTCAGCAATCGGCAGTCAGCAAATCCGCATTCCGCATTCCGCATTCCGCAATTAAGTTGCCTTCACTTCATCGTTGATCGTTCCGACTTCATCGTCTCTCATCGTCCCCACTTGAGCTTGCCGCGCAAGACCTCGAAGTAGTTGCGCGCGGGCGGCTGGACGAGGTTGAAGGTGGTGCGGCTCTTGACGATCTTCACGCGATCATTCGCTTCGAGCCGGACGCCGACCTGACCGTCGAGCGTGAGCGCGACCTCCTCGCGAGGCGTGCGCAAAGTCACTTCGATCTCCGCGGTGTCGGGGACGACCAGCGGGCGGTTCGAGAGCGTGTGCGGGCAGATCGGCGTGATCACGACGGCGTTCATCGAAGGGTAAATGATGGGTCCGCCCGCCGAGAGGTTGTAGGCGGTCGAGCCGGTCGGCGTCGAGACGATCAGCCCGTCGGCGCGGAAGACGTTGACGAGCTGCCCGTCGAGCCGCGTCTCGATCTCGATGATGCGCGCGAGCGCCGACTTCGAGACGACGGCGTCGTTTAAGACGCGGTTGCGCAGAAGTTTCTCCTCGCCGCGCCACAGCTCGGCGGCGAGCATGACGCGCGAATCGATCCGGTAGTCTCCGGCGAGCACGGCGTCGAGCGCGTCGGTCATCTCCTCGACGCGCACCTCGGTCAGGTAGCCGAGCCTGCCGTAGTTGACGCCGAGGACGGGGACGTGGCGGTTGTCCAAGAGGCGCGCCGTCGAGATCATCGTGCCGTCGCCGCCGAGCACGACGATCAGATCGACGCTGTCGGCGAGCCGCTCGGCTTCGAGCACTTCGAGCGGGCAGCCGGCCTCGCGCTCGATCTCGGCGCGGTCTTCGCGCGGCGTGGTGACGAGCGCGACCCCGCGCGCGTTGAGGTGCGCGAGCAGGCGGCAGATCGTCCGCGCCGCCTCCGGGTGGTGCGGCTTGACGAGGACGCCGACGCGACGAATCTCCACCTTCTCCATCAGCCGACTCTATGCGCGCGGCGCGCCGCGTCTGTTCGAACGACGGCGCGCGATCTTCACGTCGAAACTTCTACGGGGCGAGGCGCGGAGACTGATACTTACCTTGCGGGGAACGGCTCGGATGATACCCGCGCCAAGTTTCGCGCGTCAACGCACTCGCCGCAGACGAAGACGCGCGCGACTCCCCTTTCGCTCAGAGAAGTCGCGCGCGCGTCGAGGCGCGAACTGTTCGTCGTTTATTGCACGGCGTAGAGCGTGCCGTCCCAGCCGCCGAAGTAGATGAAGCCGTTGGCGGCGAGGGGCGTTGAAGTGACGATGTGATCGGTCGGGAACCAGAAGCGCTGCCGCCCGGTCTTGGCGTCGAGACCGTAGAGACCTTTGGCGCTGCCGAAGTAAACGACGCCGTCGGCGACGGCGGGCGCGGAGGTGACGCCGTTCTCCGCGGCGAAGCGCCAGAGTTCGCGCCCCGTCGCCGCCTCGACGGCGTAGAAGTTCCCGTCGATGCCGCCGAAGAAGACCGCGCCGTTCGCGACCGCGGGCGAGAATGGCAGCCCGCCGTCGGTCTTGAACTTCCACTTGAGTTCGCCTGTGTGCGCGTCAACCGCGGAGAGGTTTCCGTCGAGACTGCCGACGTAAGCCGTGCCGTCACTGATCGCGGCTGAGCCGGTGACGGGTCGCTCCGTGCGATAGACCCAACGCTTCTGCCCCGTCGCGGCGTCAACCGAGTAGAGCCCGCCCGCGTTGGCGACGAGGATCGCGTCGTGGAAGAGTTGCGGCGAG